>JBDRQK010000470.1:0-3762 GCA_043826315.1 Chloroflexota bacterium | reverse complement strand
GAACAGGCCAATGAAATTTACAATCGAATCGACGCTGAGTAAGTTCTTGATTCATCAAGACTTCCTTATAATGTAGAGTTTCCAATGATCAGAAAACAATTAGAGTCGATGAAAGATACCCTTAAAAAAATATTGATAGCGCCCTTTTTCCAGTACGCTATCAATACGCTTCAAACTTCAGTAACGGTCTTGGGGGATGGTCCTTTGATCAGGACATCAATTCTTAATGACATTGGACGCAGTGGATATCAGTGATGGCGCATACGAAGACCCGTTGGTGCTAGGCGAATATTACTACGTCTAAGATAGCTCCCTGGTTTCTCGAAAGATGTCTGATTTTGAAACATCATTCCGTAAAAATACGTTAAGTAATCTGGGGAAATGGTTTTATTTGAGAATAGTACGCGTAAGTATGTAGAAATGTCCTGTTACATTTTGTGTTTGACTTGCCCTGCAATCCAGCGCTGCACATAAATGAGGCTGATGCTCACCAGGATCAAGATAGCCGTCCACTGATGAAAGCCCAGTCCGAGGGCTACTGGCGGCAGGTCACGCAGACTGTCGATAACCAGTCGTCCGGCTGCATACCAGAACAAGAACGGGAGTACCTGGCTGCCATCAAATACTTTGTTCTTTCTGCGGATCCATAACCAGATGAACAGCCCAGTGTTCAGAGCGATCAGCATGAGCTGTGTTGGATAGCGGTCTACCCAAAACCCGAATTCATCCGGCAAAAACATAGAAAAAAAGCCATGGGTTTCGAGACCATAACAACAGCCATTGAATAGGCAACCGACCCGGGTGAATGCCAGCATTAATGGCAAGACCAGGACGATCAGGTCGAGGCTCACACCGACAGGCAGCTTACGAACCCTGTTATAGATCACATCAACAAGAAGCGCACCGAAAATGATGCCATAGGACACCAACCCGCCATACAGGACAAGCCTGCCGCGTGCCAACCCATAATAGAAATCCGGGTTGAATACCCAGCCGTTAACCAGACCGAGCAACAGAGCAACCGGGAAGATGATCGCGAAGAAAACGGAGATCTCCCGGCTTGAAAATCCGATCCGTTTGGCTTCCTTCCAGCCAACCATCCCCCCAACTACAGCCCCGAGGGACAAGAATAGAAAATAAGAACGAACATCCCAGGTACCAATTTGGAATAGGATCGGATACAAATTACCTCCAGGAGGTGACATTCCCTGCCCGCTGACTAATTCCATGCGGGTGCTCTTTTTTTAGGGAAAATATAAACAATGAAATCGAATCTTATCATTAAATAATAAAAAAACCTCTCATATAACCACAGGATAAAAGTGATTTCAAGTTATAATTAGCACAATCGATACTGCCTTCTTGCATCCATGAGATCACATTGCATTATCTTCTCAAAAAAGAGGTGCTGGAAGTTCTTAAGTTAGTGCAGTACACTTTCGAACCTCCCAACTTCCCGATATTATGAAAGGTACACTAACGGAATAGGAAAAGTCACGTTTCGATAAGTCCTTCAGGTTGCAGGTTTGCTTGGTTTCAGGTCTTCTGTTTTCAAATTGGAGGGAACTGTGAAATTAAAACTCGCTATTCTGTCGCTTGGCTTCCTGCTCATTAGCTTATCACTATCAGGTTGCGCACCCACAGCAATTATTTACCTCGATATCACAGCCAACAAGACTTATTTCAACCAGGCGGGGGAAGAGATAACATTCACCTACACGATAACTAACGGGGGGGATGCAAGTCTAAGAAATATATTATTCAATAGCCAGCCCTCACGAATTTTTGGCTGTCCTGCGGATCTTTCCCTTTCTCCAGCGGCAAGTAAATCCTGTACTTTTGTGTACAAGGTGACTTCTGAAGATATCACGGTCGGGGTGATCACCATTGAAGATACAGTCACAGCAAAGTATAAGGGGGGCTGTTGCGGAGGAGCCTGTGGAGGAAATGACAGAAGTACTTCTAGTTCAGATCAAATTAGTCTCCTATATGGGGAGCAGCTCCTCCTGGAGCTTTCCATTCAAAGCCAGCCGGAATCCTTCACAAATGCCGGGCAGGAGATCCAATACGAATTTCACATTCAGAATACTGGAAATATAAATTCAAGCGAACCCATCCTTATCCAGGATAGCCTGTTAACAGGTACTTGCCCAACCGGGAATATCGCCCCGGGTGAAGAAATTCTCTGCAGTGCTGATTACACAAGCACAGTTGCGGATGTTGTCTCAGGGGTGATCCGCAACACGGCATCGGCAAGTTCCGGCGGAGTCCTTTCAGAAGAAGTCACCCATGAGGTCCCATTCATTTCCCAACCCGCTTTAAGCCTTGCGATCACCACTAATCCCATCTTTTACTCTGCTGCAGGCGACTCAATCGCTTTCACTTACGAGGTGACCAACACTGGTAATGTAATTTTGGATGGTCCATTTACCATTAATTCCGAATCGCAGATTTCCTGGAACTGCCCGGAAACAGAAACCCTTTCACCAGGATCTTCACTGGCTTGCAGTAGCACTTACCAGATCAGTCAATCTGACTTTGGTTTCGATCTCACTCATAGTGCCATCGCCACGGGTAAGTGGAATACCCTGGTTGTAGAGTCACTCCCAGCCAGCATTATTATCCCTTTCAATCTTCCCCCACCACCGCAACAGATCACCATCTCTGGGAATGCTGGCGTGGCAGGAGCAACCCTGAGTTATCCAGATGGATCCCCCAGGACGGTAACAGCCGATGGCAGCGGGAATTACTCGCTCAACGTCTCCTACAATTGGTCAGGAACGGTCACCCCCTCAAAGACAGGCTACACCTTCGCCCCGACCAAGCGTACCTATACCAATCTGTATGCTGATCAGACCGGCCAGGATTACACTGCATTAGCCGATACTTTTACAATCTCCGGGAATACCGGGTTGGCAGGAGTGACCTTGAGCTATTTGGACGGGACTGGCAAGACGGCTATAACTGATGGCAGCGGGAATTATTCGCTCATTGTGTCCAAGAACTGGTCGGGTACGGTCACCCCGTCAAAGACAGGCTACACATTCACCCCGACCAAGAGCTTCTATACCAATGTGGTTGCCAACAAGAGCAACCAGGACTACACTGCTGAAAAGATAACCTTCACTATCTCCGGGAATGCTGGGGTGGCAGGAGCAATCCTGAGCTACACGGAAGGAACTGCCAGGACGGTCACAGCCGATGGCAGTGGAAATTACTCGCTGACCGTCTCCTACGACTGGTCGGGTACGGTCACTCCGTCAAAGACAGGTTACACCTTCAACCCGATCAAGCGTACCTATGCTAATTTGACTGCCAACAAGACCAACCAGGATTACGCTGCCACAGCAATAACTCCCACAATCTCCGGGAATGCCGGGGTGGCAGGAGCGACCCTGAGCTACACGGATGGAACTGCCAGGACGGTCACAGCCGATGGCAGTGGAAATTACTCGCTGTCCGTATCCTACGGCTGGTCGGGAACGGTCACACCCTCAAAGACAGGTTATACATTCAGTCCGTCCATGCGCACCTACACCAATATTGTTGACGACAAGTCCAACCAGGATTACGCTGCCGCAGCGGTAACTTTCACAATCTCCGGGAATGCCGGGGTAGCCGGAGCAACCTTGAGCTACACGGATGGAATTGCCAGGACGGTAACTGCTGATGGCAGTGGAAGTTACTCGCTCACAGTATCCTACGATTGGTCGGGTACGGTCACTCCGTCAAAAACAGGCTACACCTTCACCCCGATCAAGC
>JBDRQK010000469.1:0-2201 GCA_043826315.1 Chloroflexota bacterium | reverse complement strand
TCTTAAGAAGCATATTTCTCAGGGAGATCAAATTCTGGAGGTTGGGGCAGGGGCTGGACGTTTTACGCAAATACTTGCTGGATTGGGTACGCAAATCATGGTTGCAGACATCTCCCGGGTGCAACTTGATCTGAACAAACAGTTAGCTCACGAATTTGGATTCGACCAGGCAGTTAAGAGCTGGCACCAGTTGGATATATGTGATATGTCTGATTTCGAACCGTATTCGTTTGATTGCGTCGTCGCTTATGGCGGTCTCTTCAGTTATGTTCTGGATAAACGCGACCAGGCACTGGCGGAGTGTCTGCGTGTGTTAATGCCTGGAGGTTTACTCTTGATGAGTGTCATGTCACTTTGGGGAACTGCACATGCAGCGCTAAAAAGTGTTTTAAGTTTGCCAGCCAAGACCAATATAAATATCATTACATCGGGTGATATCTCTTCAACCACGTTTCCATCACGCAATATCAACTTTATGCATATGTTTCGAGCCAGCGAATTATTGAAATGGTTGGAGGACCGGAAATTGATAATAATGGATCGATCAGCTTCCAATTGCATTTCTCTGACATGGAATGAAACACTTACGCAGATCCGGCCAGATACTGAAAAGTGGAATGAACTCTTGCAAATGGAATTGGAAGCTTGTGCTGAACCGGGTTGCCTGGATATGGGAACTCATTTGATTGTGGTCGCTAGGAAAGCAACATGAAGAATATCTGTGTTCTAATGGCAAACGATCTATCCTGAAAGGATTTTTTTTGGTTTGCTCGAGGCACCGATTGTATAAATTTATAACCAACCCAGGAAAATAGGAGAGAATACACATGCCCTATGACTTTGACCGACTGATCGACCGACGCCATACCAATGCCATTAAATGGGATGCCTATCCACCCGATGTATTGCCGATGTGGGTGGCGGACATGGATTTTGCCGCTCCCGAACCGGTTCTGGCTGCCTTACGAGCCAAAGTGGAGCATGGTGTTTTCGGCTATGAGTGGGCTCCCAAAGAACTGCTCGAAACGGTTGCAAACCGTATGCAAAAACTGTACGGCTGGCAGGTTTCAACCGATATGGTGGTAGCTATCCCCGGTATCGTCAGTGGGTTCAATGTCGCTGCACGCATCGCCAGCCAGCCCGGGCAAGGCTTGCTGATTCAGCCCCCGGTTTACCCGCCTTTCCTGCAGGTCCACCAGAACACTGGTCTGAAGCTTCAAATAGCCCGGTTGCGTCAGATTAACAATGCGGAAACCCTCTGTTATGAGATCGATTTTGAGGAATTCAAAGCCGCCATGAACGCTGGGAATGTCCGCACTGCAATTTTCCTGTTGTGCCAGCCGCACAACCCCACCGGTGGCATTTATACCCCGCAGCAATTGATCCGCCTGGCAGAGATCTGCCTGGAGAATGGCACCCTGATCTGCTCAGACGAGATCCACAGCGAGCTGCTTTTGGGCGGTGCAGAATTCACGCCACTGGCAACCCTCTCCCCCGAGATCGCCCAGCGCACCATCACCCTGGTGGCGCCCAGCAAGACCTTCAATGTAGCCGGATTGTTCTGCGGATTTGCCATCATCCCCAACCCGGAACTATGCAAAGCCTTCAAACAGGAGGTCGAACACCTGACACTCCATGTTAGCAGTCTCGGGTTGGCCGCTGCCCAGGCCGCTTTTTCCGGGGAGTGCGAAGATTGGCTCAAGGCGTTGCTGGCTTACCTGACCGAAAACCGCGACCTCTTGTCATCCTACATCGCCCTGAACATGCCCGATCTGCGCACTACTATTCCAGATGCCACCTACCTGGCCTGGCTGGATTGCAATGCCCTGGTCAGCAGCGGACGCATTTCCACCTCCCCCTACAAATTCTTCCTCAAGAAAGCCAGAGTTGCACTCAACGACGGAGCCACCTTCGGCCCCATTGGCGAGGGTTTCGTGCGCTTCAATTTCGGCTGCCCGCGCAGCACCATGCTGCAGGCTCTCGAGCGTATGAAGGCCGCCTTGGATGCCATACCCTCCGCTTGAGATGAGTTTTTCTATTGCGCATGGTTTTAACATGTCTTACCTAAATTTCAGACATAATTTATCCAATAAATCCTGTACAATTGAAATCCTTTTCTTTTTGTAACAACCTTGTTCGAAAATCGGCAGGCAACCATGCAAATTAGTGTATTTGATCTATTTAAAATTGGGATCGGTCCG
>JBDRQK010000468.1:0-2149 GCA_043826315.1 Chloroflexota bacterium | reverse complement strand
TTGAAATTATTGAAACCACAGACCCGGGATGGGTGGACGACTGCAGGTTTAAAAGACTTGACCACGCGGGCGACCGAACGAGCTCGTGAAATTTTTGAAAAGCACCAAACAGCATATCTCGAAGAAGAAATAACAAAAAGAGTTCAGGAAGTGATCCAAGCTGCAGAGAAAGAATTCGGACACGAATGATGCGTATTGCATTAAAAATTTTTAGAAAGGTGGCATCGTAATTCAATCATGAGTTCTAATTCAGTTTTTCACAAAGAGTTGGTTATAACGAATATGAGTGCATCCAATAGGGATCAAGCAATAATATCCCTTGGGGAGAAATTGTATAAGAACGGTTATGTAAAAGATACTTTTATTAATGCTGTACTTGAACGCGAGCGGAATTCTCCTACCGGTCTACCCACACAACCGCTAGGTGTTGCCCTGCCTCACATTGAATGCAAATATGTCGAAAGAACTGCGATTGCCGTCGGATTACTTTCCGAGCCGGTTGAGTTTTGTATTATGGGGGCTTTAGATAAAACTGTAGATGTAAGCCTTGTATTTCTAATGGCAATTCAGGATCCAGCAAATCAAATTCATATGTTACAGGGACTTGCTCAACTCTTTCACAAACCCCATGTACTTGAACAGTTAATTAAAGCAGGAGGACCTCTCGAAATTGTGGAAATTCTCCAGCATGAAATAGAGTAAGCCATCATTAGATATCAAAAAATATGGAGATTGCAGCATGAATAATGAGAATAAGAGCAAAATGAGCGGGATGCAGTATCTATCAGTAGATGGAATGCAGAAGATACACGAGCAAGCACTGCTGATCCTGGAAAAGACCGGGATACAAGTTGAGCATGAGACAGCGCTAAAGATGTTGGCGGATGCAGGCGCACAGGTGAACTTCGAGACTCAGAATGTGAAATTTCCGGTTTCATTGGTTGAGCAGTGCCTGGCAAGTTCTCCTCGAAGTGTTCTATTGGCAGCCAGGGATCCCAACAAAGACCTTGTTCTTGAACCCGGGGGAAAAATGTACACCCGCAACACAGGTGGAATGGCGCATATCCGGGATATTGATACAAATGAAGTCAGGGATGTCACCATTAAAGATACTGGAGACTACACCAGGCTGATCGATGGTTTGAACAATATTGATATGGTAACCCCTTTGTTTGCCACCGACGTTTCCCCCCAGACCCGGGAGTTAAAGGTTCTGGAAGCCATGCTTCATAACACAGTGAAGCATACCAATATCCGTGTACTTACCAGAAAGAACTTGAAGTATGTTGCTGAAATTGGCATGGCTATTGCTGGAAGTAAGGATGAACTTAGGAAGCGTCCTTATGTCAGTATCCTGGAAGGGCCGATTCCTCCGCTCAGGTTCCCGGATGTGATGGTAGATGCGTTACTGCTGGGTGGAGAATATGGTATTCCCATTGAAATCTGTTCAATGCCGAACATTGGGGCTACCGGTCCGATCACATTGGCAGGCTCGTTGCTCTTGACGATCGCCGAACACCTGGCTTCGTTTGTGGTGGGAGAGGTCGCACATAAAGGAACACCTATCATCTGGGCACCAAGATATCCCAACATGGACATGGCAACCGGGATGACAGGTATGTGTGTTGAAGGTGCAATCGTCTGTGCGGCTGCAGCCCAGATGGTTCGTGAGAAGTACGGCATGGTTTGTGATCTGCATGGACCCGCCAATAATGCGGTTATTCCGGATGCCCAGGCAGCAATGGAAGGCAGCTTTGCTTTCATAACAGCTTTTGCCGGTCGGCCGAATATCTTATGTGGGGCTGGTGGATTGGAATTAGGCCTTGTAGGTAGTTTTACGCAGCTTGTTCTGGACAACGAGATCCACAGTGTTGTCCGAAGAGCTTTGGAAGGATTTGAAGTGAGTGATGAAATGCTGGGAGCGGATGCGATCGCCCGGGTTGGAATTGGTGGGAATTACTTGCGGGATGAGCATACTATCCGACATCTGCGCAGCGAACGTTACTTCTTGAAATTATTGAAACCACAGACCCGGGATGGGTGGACGACTGCAGGTTTAAAAGACTTGACCACGCGGGCGACCGAACGAGCTCGTGAAATTTTTGAAAAGCACCAAACAGCATATCTCGAAGAAGAAATAACAAAAAGA
>JBDRQK010000467.1:0-2357 GCA_043826315.1 Chloroflexota bacterium | reverse complement strand
GGTTATGGTCACCTTTCCAAGGGTTTGAAAACTGCCTTTGGTGTGGGTGCCAGTGACTCAGCCCTGCATGTAACCTATACAGACCCCATCAGTGGCGGCCAGGCGCTGACTCAGACTTTTGTAACGGTAAGAAAGGCTTAGAGGTGCAATCATGTCTGAGATAATAAATCACGCATTCTTATTTGACGCCACACGATGTATTGACTGTCGGGCTTGTATGGTTGCCTGCAGCGTGGAAAATAATATTCCCATGAATAAGACCCGCATCTGGGTGGCTGGGAACGGTATAAAAGGGGAATTTCCAAAACTTGAAAGCGCATCCATGGTCTACCACTGCATGCATTGCGCAGAGCCTGATTGCCTCTCAGCCTGTCCAGTCGGGGCTTATACGAAACGTTCGGATGGTCCAGTTCTTTATGATCCGGATAAGTGTATTGGATGTCGTTATTGTATGAATGCCTGTCCGTTTGGCGTCCCCCACTTTGATTATGACAAAGGACTGATCGAAGGAGCATTTATTGATAAATGTACGATGTGTCCCCAACGCATCGATGTAGGATTGGCACCTGCTTGTGTCGCTACTTGTCCAACAGATGCGCTCGAGTTTGGGGAACGTGCCGATCTTATTACCAAGGCGCATGCCCGTATCCAGGCTCATCCAGAACGTTATATTGACCACGTTTATGGTGAAACCGAAAACGGGGGTACCTCTTACTTGATCCTTTCTCATGTTCCTTTTACGGAATTAGGGTTGCCTGAGATCGGTTCATTACCAGTCAAGGAAGTTAGTGAAACAGTTATGGGATACACAATCCCATTTGCACTGGGATGGGGTGCTGTTTTGAGTGCAGTAGCTGCTGGAGTTCATTTGTACAATCAAAAGAATGAAAAGAGATCATCAGCAGAAGAAAAACCGGAGGATTCCAAATGAAAATGAGCTTAACAATCCAACCTCGCTTTCGACTTCCATTGATCGTCTGGATATTGCTGGGTTTAATGGGTATCGCTTTGGTGGTTGCCTTGGTTCGCTATGCAGTTGGTATCGGTCCGATAAGTGATTTGAGTAATTCCTATCCCTGGGGTTTCTGGATAAGCCTGGACTTGTTTACCGGGGTTGCAATTGGCAGCGGTGCATTTGTGATTGCGTCAGTCGTGTACATTTTCGAATTGAAGGAATTCCAGCCTTTGGCCAAACCTGCTGTACTGACAGGCTTTATTGGCTACATTATGGTGGTGATCTCCCTCCTGGTCGATCTTGGTCATCCTGAACGCATTTATTACATGCTGATCCATACCAACCATACTTCGGTATTATTGGAAATTGGTATCTGTGTCATGTCTTATCTGACCGTGCTTGCCATCGAGTTTTCTCCAGTTGTTTTTGAGGGCATCAAGAAAGACAAATGGGCACATTTCATCCATAAATTTATCATGCCTTTCATCATCATTGGTGTTGTCCTCTCGACCCTGCATCAGTCATCATTAGGTTCTCTACTCCTGATCCAACCTACCAAACTTCATCCCATGTGGTGGACACCTATTCTACCTGTTCAATTCTTCATTTCAGCTCTGGCAATTGGCTTGGGTATGGTCATACTTGAATCGACACTAAGTTCACGCTATTTTAAGCGCGGGTTGGAATCTCATTTGTTGGAAAAACTAGGCAAAGCAATTCCAGTTATCCTGGTTATTTACCTTATATCGAAATTTGGCGAATTATTATGGGCGGGTGATCTGCATTACTTGTTTTCGAGTGGCTGGATGGGTATCCTGTTCTGGGCAGAGATCCTGATCGGTTCTTTCATTCCGATGATCTGGTTCTCGATCAGGCGTTTGAGGCAGAACCCCAACGCGCTTTTGACGGGTGCAATCATCCTCCTGTTCGGAATGATATTCAATCGTTTCAATGTGAGTTGGTTTGCGATCCAGCACCCTGACCCTATCACCTATATACCCACTTTTATGAGCAATGTAAAATACATTCCGACCTTACCCGAGATGGCTGTTTCCATCGGTATTTTCTCGGCTGGAATACTGGCGTTTGGACTGGCTGCCAAATATTTGCCAGTTTTCGATAATGAACCTGAAAAAACCCAACATTAAGCAGGTAACTGAACCTGATTGCATAGTTATTGTCAAAAAGGAAGGTAACCGTTTACATAAGAGCTAATATGCGCCCAAATTTCTTTCAGCACATTCACCCCCCTACGATTCCTGCGGCACAAACCCGCTGGCGATATACGCTGGGGGCTGGTGGAACAGCGATCTTTCTTATGCTGGTCCTGGCTATCAGTGGTGCATTGGAAATGTTCTATTATATTCCTTCGACGGATGAAGCTGCGCTTTCGGTCCAAACC
>JBDRQK010000466.1:0-2873 GCA_043826315.1 Chloroflexota bacterium | reverse complement strand
ATGAAGGATTCGTCATACCATCTGCTAACCAGAATATTGGACGCCTTGATCTGGGGTGGTGAATTACTGGGGGAGGAGAATTTGCCGGAGGAAGGTCCGGCGGTGTTTATTGCCAACCACCTGGGTCCACTTGGTCCCATCGGTTCAATATGCTCATTACCTTTTCGCTTGTATCCGTGGGTGGTAGGCGAAATGATTGACCCTGGCCTGGCACCTGATTATATCCGGGTTGATTTTGTTGAGCCGCGATTAAAATTAACACCACCTATCAGCAATGTTATTTCAAAAGCACTTACAAAGGTCACTGTTCCCATGTTCCGATCGATCGAGGGCATCCCTTCTTATTACTTGAGAAAACAGGAGTTTATTTATGAAACACTGGAGAAAAGTCTAACCAAATTGAAGGAAGGGAAATTTCTGCTGGTTTTTCCTGAATATGCGATTCTCGGTTCTGATTCTATGAAAAGAATCTACCCTTTCCAAAAAACGGTATTTCGATTGGGGGAAATGTATTATTCAGCAACCCGCCATAATCTGAGGTTTTATCCGGTGGCTGTACATGAATCTCATAAAGTAAAACTGGGAGCTCCCTTTAAATTCAGCCCTCTTACCCGGGCAGTAAAAGAACGGCTAAGATTGAAGAGATTGCTAGAAAGTGCTGTATATCAACTATATCTTGAAATGGATCGCGATAATCCACCTGAAAAGATGTTGACTCCCAGTACCAATTAACTGATCAAAAAGAATTCCGTTCCCACCAAGGAACATTTCTCATCTTTTATTAAGATAAATGTGTGTAACAATAAATTTAATATTGTCTAATAAATATTCCTCCATCGGTATGTTTGGGTGACCTTTTTCCTCTTTAATGGTTTAGATTTATTTGTCAGTCGCACAGTTTGGTGCGACATGAATTATTACTAAATTCACAATGTCCTTAAAGAAGATACATAAAAATCTGATCATTTATTTCGAACCTGGTTTTCATGTCTGTGCAAATGGAACTAATTACACTAGGTGACCTTACATTAGTCACATAAGTGCAAGATAAAATTGACCTCATCCCAAGATTTATTGAAAAAGTATTATTCCTCAAAGGACAAGCAATGAGGTTTGCCATATACTGAATTTAGTGGTGCACATTAATTTGAAGTGTATCGAGAACAAGAATCAAGAGGTACATGAGATGATGGAGGAGTAGAGATGCAATGATAAAAACAAGTTTTGGAATGAAAGATCGTTAAACCTTCTGCTTCTTCTGCTGACGTGAACACAATTGATGTAGAATATAGCCTGTTGGTGGTTTATTTCGTGATCCACAAACTAATTTATTGATTTTCCTAAAAATTTATTATTAAATGGACCTCTTGGATCAAATTCATTTCGATGAAAAATAAAAAGGTTTTCTACGAAGATACCTTTCATCATACAACTCTCTCAAGTGGGATAGTCGTTCCCGATGGAGATCGATGTGTGCAATGTGGTATCTGTTCATTCCACTGTCCAATCGGAATAGATGTACGTGCATTTGTTTGGGAGAATAAATCAATTCAGGATAGACATTGCCTGACATGCGGAGAATGCGTGATGCGCTGCCCACGAGGTGTTTTACATTTTGAGAGAATAAAAATACCAATTAAGGATCATAAGTAATGCGTTATGTGATCGTCGGAGCAGGTGTTGCAGGTTTGTCAGCAGCCGAAGCTATCCGTACCCGGGATGAAAAAGGTGAAATTTATATGGTCAGTGATGATCCTCATGGATTTTATTCACGTCCCGGACTGGCATACTATCTAAATGGAGAAATAAATGAAAAAGGGTTGTTCCCGTCACATCAAAGGGACTGGTTAAAATCAAACGTACATTATGTAAATGGTCAAGTTTCGATGCTCCAGTCCGAATTTCATGAAATTGAAATAGGGACTTCTAAAAAATTATCTTATGATCGGTTGTTAATTGCAACAGGGTCAGTCGCTGCATCGATGAAAATTCCCGGCAACAACCTGGATTCGGTTGTGAAGCTGGATAATTTTGCTGATGCCCAAAGGATACGCGAGTTGAGCCGCAAAGCAAAATCTGCGGTTGTAATTGGAGGTGGTATTACTGCTTTGGAACTCGTGGAAGGGCTCGTAGCTCAGCATGTAAAAGTCCATTATTTTCTCAGGGGAGATCGTTATTGGAGCAATATCCTAGATGAAGAAGAATCAATTATCATTGAAAAGAAGCTGAGCGAGGATGGAGTTCTGATTCACTATCAAACTGAAACCAGGGAAATTTTGGGGAAACGGGGGAAAGTGGATGCCGTGGTTACGAATAAAATGGAAACCATAAATTGCCAGATGGTTGCTTATGCAGTCGGCATAAGACCACGTTTGGCACTTGCTCAAGCTGCAGGATTGGCTGTTGACCGGGGTGTATTGGTTAACGAATTCTTGGAGACAAATCTACCGGATGTATTTGCAGCCGGTGATGTTGCCCAGGTGTTTGATCCACTATCCGGTCACTCATTGTTGGATAGTCTATGGAACCCTGCCCGAAACCAGGGGTATATTGCAGGTTTAAATATGGCTGGGGAAAATCAAGATTATATAAAAGAGATCGCTTTTAACGTCACCCGCCTGGCAGGCATAACTACAACGATCATTGGTAATATCGGTAATGGAAACTCGGAGGATAAGGATATGGTGAATATCGCCCGCGGGGATAGTGAAACATTCCAGCAATTGCCCAACGGGATTGCCTTGAAATCAGGATCAGATGTGAATCAAGTTCGTCTGCTCATTGGCGAAACCACTTTGGTTGGTGCATTGGTGATGGGAGATCAAACTCTCTCTCACCCAATAAAGGAATTGATCCTTAAGCAGGTGGATATT
>JBDRQK010000465.1:0-2983 GCA_043826315.1 Chloroflexota bacterium | reverse complement strand
AAACCGATCGCCGTGGCAACAATGATGAATAAAGCTATGGCAGAGTATTCAAGAAGCATATTGCCTCCTAGCAGGAGAAATTTACATGTTCCAGCCGCAACGTCTAACATAAGAAAATTTAAAGCGCTTAATTTCACTATCAATTATGGACACCTCTCTAACCTGACAATCGTCATGAATTTCAATGAAGAATGGGGAATTGGTAAATTTGAATCAAAGGAACCTGTCAGGCAAAGGCTATAATATCTGCATGTTTAGACGCCTTCTGAAACTGGCAAGATCCAACCGCCTTGCAATGATATTGACTTTCCTGTTCGGCTGGCTGGGTGGATTGGCTGCCATTCTGCAAGCATGGCTCCTCTCACGGAGCATTGACGGGGTCTTTCTAGGTGGGCTGAGACTGTTGGATGTGTCGGGTTTACTCAAGCTCATGCTCGTGGTGATCTTCCTGCGGGCTTTGACTACCTGGGTTAGTGAGCGCTTCGCCAGCAGCCTGGCGCTTCGTATTAAGTCTGATTTGCGCACGCGGCTGGTGCAACACCTGGCATCCTTGAACCCAGCCTACACCCAGAACCAAAAAACCGGCGAACTAACTGCCACTGCCATGGAAGGCGTTGAAGCCCTGGAAGCCTATTTTAGTCAGTATCTACCACAATTGGCTCTGGCAGCCTTCATCCCGCTAACCATCCTGCTGTTGATCTTTCCGCTTGACCCGTTGACCGGATTGGTCTTCCTTTTAACAGCACCTCTTATACCTCTTTTTATGTGGTTGATCGGTAAAGCTGCCGAAATCACAACCCAAAAGCAGTGGCACTCCCTCAGCCAGCTTTCAGCCTATCTGCTGGATGTCATCCAGGGGTTGACCACACTCAAACTGCTGGGGCAATCCCTGCACCAGTCAGAGAGGATTCAAGAAGCCAGTGACAACTACCGGGATGTAACCTTGCGTGTGCTGCGCATTGCATTCCTCTCGGCATTGACCCTCGAGCTGCTCTCCACTTTGAGCACAGCCATCGTGGCAGTTGAGATCGGGTTACGGCTTCTTTATGCGCGTATGGGTTTTCAGCAGGCGCTTTTCATCCTGGTGCTGGCTCCTGAATTTTACCTGCCGCTGCGCCTGTTGGGATTACGCTTTCATTCAGGCATGTCTGGCACCAGTGCAGCCCGGCGCATCTTTGAAATATTGGATACGCCATTATCACAAGCCAGTATCTTAACGGCTCAGAAATTGTCTGCATATAATCATCCATTAAAAGAACATCCGAGTATCCAATTTGAGCATGTTGGGTATACCTATACTGCCCGAAATCTGCCAGCAATAAGTGATGTTTCCTTTGAGATCCCCATTGGGCAGGTGACCGCCCTGGTCGGTTCGAGCGGCGCAGGGAAAAGTACGCTGGCTGCCATGCTGTTACGTTTCATTGAACCGGACCAGGGCACCATCCGGGTGGATGGTCAGGTTATGGGGACCATTCCCCAGGCTAAATGGCGCCAACATCTCAGTTGGGTGCCACAACTACCCAGCCTGTTCAATGCCAGCCTGGCTGAAAACCTGCTCCTGGCAAAACCTGGGGCATCGACAGTCGAGCTGGAAACAGCCTGCCAGAAAGCCGACCTGCTGGATTTCATCCAGACCCTGCCAATGGGCTTGTCCACACCAATTGGTGAACGCGGCACCCGCCTGAGCGGAGGCCAGGCTCAACGCCTGGCATTGGCGCGTGCCTACCTGCGGGATTCACCTTTGCTGATCCTGGATGAACCCACATCCAGCCTCGACCCGTTGCAGGAGAGAGGTCTGCTGGAATGTATACATGATCTGGTGCACGGGCGCACCACCCTGCTGATCGCCCATCGTCTCAATACCGTCCAACAAGCCAGCAATATTATTGTGCTTGATTCCGGACGGGTGGTTGAAACCGGAACCCATACCAGCCTGATGAAATCCAGTGGAGTCTATGCCAGCCTGGTGAAAGCTGGAGCGCTGACATGAAAACCTTGCAGCGTTTATTGGGTTTTGTACTGCCGGCCTGGCGCTGGCTGCTGCTATCTGTCGGATTGGGGTCATTAACCATCGCCTCCAGTATCACCCTGCTGGCTACTTCCGCCTACCTGATCTCAGCCGCAGCCCTGCACCCATCCATTGCCGAGCTGCAAGTTGCTATCGTTGGAGTGCGTTTCTTTGGTTTGTCGCGTGGGGTATTCCGATATCTTGAGCGTCTCAGTTCCCATGAAACAACCTTCCGCCTGCTGGGACGCCTGCGAGTCTGGTTCTATAATGCTCTCGAACCCTTGGCACCTGCTGGCCTGGGTGGCGAACGCTCGGGAGATCTGCTCAGCCGATTTTTGGCAGATATTGAAACACTTGAAAATTTTTACGTACGTGTGCTGGCTCCACCCCTTGTGGCGCTGGTGGTCGTGATAGGCAGCGGGTTGTTCATGGCTGGTTTTAATGTGCGCCTGTCTTCCATATTACTGGTCACACTCCTGCTGGTGGGAGTGGGTCTGACCTGGATAAGCCTAGCACTTGGACGGGGACCCGGACAGGTTTTGGTGGAAGCCAAAGCCAACCTGCAAGCTGACTTGGTGGATACGCTGCAGGGTCTGCCTGACCTGCTGGTTTATGACGGATTGCCTGCTCATCTTGAGCGCATTCAAACCAGGCAGTCGGTTTTACAGAAAGCCCAACACAGGATGGCAGGTATCAGCGCAATGCAAAGCTCATTAAATCAACTCCTAACCGGCATTGGAACCTGGCTGGTATTGGTAATGGGTATCCTCCTGGTAAATTCCGGGCAGTTATCGGGTGTCTACCTGGCAGTGATCGTTCTGGCAGCCATGGCCAGCTTTGAGGCTGTACAAGGGTTGCCCCTGGCAGCCCAGTACCTGGAAAGCAACCTGCAGGCAGCCGGCCGCTTGTTCACCATAGCGGATACTCCTCCAGCAGTGCAGGATTTGCCCGGCAGTGAGAAATTGATGGGTACAC
>JBDRQK010000464.1:0-2922 GCA_043826315.1 Chloroflexota bacterium | reverse complement strand
GTGAAGGCCAGCCCGACTTGGGAGGGTTGCAGCAAAAAGATGGTCAGCAGGAATACGATCCAGCTCGCACAACCGATGATGAATGCCCTCCGTTTGTCAAATTTCTTGGATAACCACACCACCAGCGGGACGAAGGCGATGGCTGATCCTTGCGCAGCCAGCACCAGGTAATTGGATTGGTCCGGCACCCGCATGTAATAATTGGCAAAATAAACCAGCACAGCCGCCATGATGCTGGCTGCGGTCCAGCTCATCAGGTAGAGTCCCATCACGATCTGGAATGGACGGTTGCGGATCGTGGTCAGGATGGATCTCATCACGGGCAGGGGTTCTGCCGTCAGGTTGCTGCGGAAGGCATGCGTGACCCGAAAGACGATCATGGGTGGCAGAATGCTGAACAATCCCAAACCGATACCCAGGTAGATGTACAACTGGCGAACATCTTCCATGTACCAGCCTAAAACGGTTGCAAAGGTGATCGCTCCCAATGTACCCGAGATGGAGATGACCATGCGGTAACCGTTCAGCGAACTTCTTTCATCATAGTCGGATGTCAATTCCGGGGTCAGTGAGTTGTAGCCGACATGCACCGCGGTATAGCAAGTATCAAACAGGATGAATGTCAGCGCGTAAAAAACCGCCAGCCCAAGCTGCCCGAATTGGGGCACGAACCACATCATGGCATACGTCATTCCCAGGGGGATGGCACCGTACAGCAGCAGCACCCGTCTGCGCCCGTGTTTGCTCTTGATACGATCCGAGATCACACCACACAACGGCTCCGTGCTGGCGTCCCAGAGCCGGCCGGCAGCGATTGCCCAGGCTGCATAATCCGGTAGCAGCCCGGCGATATCGGTCATGAAAGAGAGCTGGAAGAAAACGATAATGGCTTGCGGCATGCTTGTGGTCAGGTCTCCGGTGCTGAAGAGTAATTTGGTACGCAGGGAGAGCTTGGATGTGGTTGATGTGCTCATAAGTCTGAGGGTTCCTTTTCCTTCGATCCCGTTATGATCGTAGTTTCTGGAAGGATATTGGATCTAAGCCCGTTCCATTTGGTGGTAATGACCGCATCTCAACAGATGGATAACAATCTCCAGCAGTCATTATTTTTCTGGACAAACCTATTGTATATTAAAATATGAGAACTCCTGCCAATATTCAAGCTTCCAATTTTCTGATCCAGTATGAAGAAATTCAATTGTGTAATACAATAATTTGTAAGGAGAAAGTTATGCGTGAGAAAATTATTGAAACACAAGATCTGACTTTCTACTACGGAAAACAGCGTGGCATAAAAGATGTCGATCTCACCGTGGAGAAAGGCGAGGCGTTTGGTTTTTTAGGGCCGAACGGTTCAGGTAAGACGACAACACAGCGCCTGCTGCTGGATGTGATCCGCCCTTCTTCCGGTCGGGCTATGATCTTCGGAATGGATTGTCGCAACCAGGGTGTTGAACTTCGCAGGCGCATTGGCTACCTGCCTGGGGAATTGGCGCTTTACAAGGATATGAAAGCCGCCCAGTTCTTCAGGATGATTGAATATTTGCGGGATGCAAAAAAAGGAAAGGGCTATTGGCGTGAGCTGGCCGGCCGCCTGGACCTGGATGTCAGCCGCAAGATCGGCAACTTCTCGCGCGGTAATAAACAGAAAGTGGGTGTGATTTCTGCTTTCATGAATCTCCCGGATCTGTTGATCCTGGATGAGCCGACTGGCGGACTTGACCCATTGGTCCAGCAAACCGTGATGGATATGGTGCGTGAGGTAAAAGCGGATGGTCGCACCGTCTTCTTCTCATCCCATATCCTGTCAGAAGTGCAGGCTGTTTGTGATCGTGTCGGCATTATACGAGAAGGTCAATTGGTGGCAACCCGGCGCGTGGATGAATTATTTGCCTCCCGTTTGAACCGCCTGACCCTCATATTTTCCGAATTACCCCCCGGCGGAACGTTTGACATGGAAGGAGTGACCGTTCTGGATCAAACTGAGCAAAGCATCACTTTGGAGGTGCGCGAGAACCTGCCGCAAGTATTGGCTGCTGGTGTGCAATATAATATTCTGGATATTGAAACCCATAATGTCAGCCTGGAGGAGATTTTCCTTGAATACTATGGCAAGGGAAACGGAGGCAGTCATGTTTAGATTGATCTGGCAGGAATTGAAATTCCGAAAAAACGCGATCATTGGCTGGGGATTGGGTCTTGGCTTTTTACCTGTTGTTTATGTCGGTATCTATCCGCAGGTTGCAGATCAGATGGCAGGATTTGCAGACCTGGAATTCTATAAGGCGATGGGTATGAGTCTGGGCACATTTTCAGATTGGGTGGGTTCCATCCTTGTCATTATGTTGCCTTTGGTAGCCTCGATCTTCTCCGTGATCAATGGAACCGGGACGTTGGCCGGGGAAGAGGAAGATGGACGCCTGGAGATGATTGTGACCCTCCCATTACCGCGCTGGAAGATCGTATCAGCCAAAGCCATAGCACTATCCCTGTCAACTTTCATCATATATTTGATCGTCGCTCTTGCTTCAACATTCGTATTTAAGTCGATCGAGAACCAGATCGTAACAGATATGGCAGGCATGGATCTATTTTATGCGGTCATATTTTCCTGGCCATTGGTTTTTGCGATGGCGATGATCTCCATGTTCCTGGCTGCCTTTTGTGCAAACCGCAGGGTGGCGGGAGTGATCTCAGCCACCCTATTGATCATCAGCTATTTTGGCAGTAACTTGGCTGCTTCAACCTCGGCCATTAAACCGTTTGAGCCATTCTTTCTATTCACTTATCTGGATGCATCCAGCAAGGCTGTCATGGAAGGTCAACAGTTCGGAGATGTAATGGTCCTTCTGGGAATAGGATTGGTGTCATTCATTCTGACACTGGTTTTCTTCGAACGGCGAAATCTCACTGTGGGAGCCT
>JBDRQK010000463.1:0-2290 GCA_043826315.1 Chloroflexota bacterium | reverse complement strand
ACATGTACGCTTGTTAGGTCCAAATTGCCCGGGTGTATTAACTCCTGGAGAATCCAAGGTTGGGATAATCCCAGGTGAAATTGCATTAGCCGGGAACATTGGAGTTGTTTCCCGATCGGGCACCCTAACCTATGAGGTTCTATATGCTCTTAAACTCGTCGGATTGGGAGCATCCACTTGTGTCGGAATTGGCGGAGATCCGATCAATGGGACGAGTTTTATTGATTGCCTGGATATGTTCGAAGCTGATCCGCATACCGAGAAAATAGTCATGATTGGTGAGATTGGTGGTACGGATGAGGAGAAAGCAGCACAATTTATTGCATCACATTTAACCAAACCGGTTGTTTCGTTTATCGCCGGCCTAACTGCACCGCCAGGAAAACGTATGGGTCATGCCGGCGCAATTATCGAAGGTGGATCGGGAACTGCCGCAGATAAAATTATTGCCCTCGAAAAAGCAGGCGTTAAAGTTGCAAAACATCCTGAAGAAATTCCAATGCTATTACGTTGAAGTAATACTAAAGTAAACTTCTAATTAATCTGCTATCTTGAAATATTATGTAAGATATGCAGAAGTAAAAGCAAACAGCTTTGAGAATCACTGGGAATCTCAAAGCTGTTTGCTAAATTATGATGTATGTTTTCTAGCGATGAGCATCGATATACTTAACTGCTTCACCTACTGTCGTAATTTTTTGGGCATCATCATCAGAAATTTCACTCCCGAATTTATCTTCAAATGCCATGATTAGTTCTACCAAATCGAGAGAATCTGCTTCCAAATCCTCGCGGAAGCGTGCTTCCAATGATATCTTTGCTTCATCAGCACCTAATAAATCAACAATGATCGCTTTAATTTCATCAAATGTATCTGCCATAATAATTTCTCCTTAGTCTGAATTATTTCAATTGTAACCTTAATGCCGTTCATGTCAACCCGATCAAGCCAGATGACAGTATAATTCAAAGACAGGAACACATAATCATGAAAAAAGTTACGCCGATATCAAAACGAAAAGCAGATCACATCCGAATCAACCTTCAAGAAGATGTCCATTCCGGAATTGGTAATGGGTTGGATGAATTTCGATTTACTCACGAAGCGCTTCCTGAAATCAATTTGTCAGATGTTAATACTGATCTTAATTTATTTGGAAAACAACTTTCGACTCCAATTCTTATCTCATCCATGACTGGCGGTACCCCCGAAGCAGAGTTGCTCAATATTAATCTCGCCCAAGCTGCTCAAGATTGTGGAATAGCCATGGGTGTTGGATCCCAGCGGGCAGCGATAGAGAATCCAGCATTAGCCCGGACATTCGATATCCGAAAAATTGCGCCAGATATTCTATTGTTTGCAAACCTTGGTGCAATCCAATTAAATTATGGTCTTTCGATAGATGATTGTCAACGTGCGATCGATATGATAGGTGCAGATGGACTGATTTTGCATTTAAATCCTCTCCAAGAGAGTTTGCAGAACGGAGGAGATACTAATTTCAAAGATTTGGCAACAAGAATTGAGATCATTTGCCGAAAAATATCGTCTCCAGTTATCGTAAAAGAGGTTGGCTGGGGTATATCAAAAAGGACTGCCAACCTATTGGTTGATTGTGGCGTCTCTGCTATCGACGTGGCTGGTGCCGGCGGAACTAGCTGGTCCCAGGTAGAAATGCATAACTCAACCAATGAATTTTCAAAACAACTTGCCGCAGTATTCTCGGACTGGGGAATCCCAACTGCAACTTCTATTATCAATGTCATTGAAACAGCCCCAGAGTTGCCTGTCTTCGCAAGTGGAGGCATAACCAATGGTGTTGAAATGGCAAAGTGTTTTGCTTTGGGGGTAACTCTGGCTGGATCTGCGGGAATTTTCTTGAGAGAAGCGGCTGTTTCAGCAGAAAGGGTTGTGAACCTAATTAAATTGCTCCAGCAACAAATCACAATAACCATGTTTGCTACTGGCTCATTAAAGTTGATCGATTTAAAGAACAAATTAATTGCCAATTAATTAAGGAAATATTTCATGTCACACAACCTCGTCACTGATATGCAAAATACATTAGAAATAGAACTTCAATCCCAGATCTGTAGATTGAATGAAGTGTCAACGAGTGAATTTTACGATATGGTGACGTATCATATGGGCTGGAGCGGAGATTCAACAAGCCAAAGTACAAGTGGTAAAAGGATAAGACCTATATTATTGCTCCTCTGTTCAGCTTCGATCGATCAGAATTATTCCTGGAGAAATGCCCTTCCAGGAGCAGCTGCGGTTGAATTACTT
>JBDRQK010000462.1:0-5707 GCA_043826315.1 Chloroflexota bacterium | reverse complement strand
GCAAGATATTTACTTAACTATTCAAAACATCATACTTTTCTCCGTTTAAGGATTTCAATTCATCTGCCAATTGACAAATTTTCTCAAAACCATCCCTGATCAGTTGATATAAATCTTTGGCTACTCCTACAGCAGGTTCTTCGCTCATAAAGGGATCAGGAATATCATATGCCATCCCACAAGTGACTTCCGATAAAAGGTGTACTCTTCCAAGACTGTTTGGAAATTCTAAATTCAGGGCTTCCTTTTGCCCGGATTCCATCACTAAAATGAGCGAATATTTATTAATCATCTCGGCATTAATCAATCGGGACTTAAGAGAAGATAATTTCAAACCCAATTCTTGCGCTGTAGTCAATGTCTCTGGCATCGGAGACAATCCGTTTTCTGTCCAGGTTCCTGCACTACCAACAATCCACTCAGACTGAAGATCTCTTTTGGTTAATTCATCCAGAAAGATGGTTTCAGCCAATATTGAACGAAATCGATTGGCAGTGCAAATAAAAAGAATAGATGACATTATTGTCGGTCGAAATTAATGGTAAGGAATGACGATCCATTCACCTTTTGAGAGTAAATATCCATCCTCCAACCCATTAAATAATTTTAATTCGTATGAACTCAGATATAGGATTTGCGCGAAATCTTCAATGGTAAGCCCATCTGTCATTACCATATATGCTTGTAATCGAGGTATTCCACGTATATCAATTCTATCAACTGGAATAATGACCAACAAATCACTCCTAATCGGAGCCGGTAGGTACAAATTAATCTGGAAGATTGATTGAAGGTCCGTATTGTATTGTTCTACAAGCTTATATAGGTTATCACCTTCCTGTATTCTGTGGATCACAAGACGATAGACTTTTCCAAAGGGTTCATCCAAACGATGCATATCTGTGGAGACTTTTTGTGTAGAAGTAATGGTGTAGAGTGGAGTTGGGGACGGAGTTGAAGGGGAGGGTGACGGAATGATTGTTTTTACTTGTGTAGAATTCACTTCGGTATTCTGTATGGGAGTTAAGGAGACGATTGGTTTGAGAGTTGCTGAGGTAGAGATAACTTTAGAAGTCTCAATTTGAGGAAGATTAGTTAGATATGGAAAATCAGGCAAATTACCACTAGAATTTAACCAGGCAAAAAGAAGTCCTCCTGCGATCACGAAAATCAAGATGGTTAGGACAAAGCCACGAAAAAAAAGTTTCTTTTTCTGGATATTTGTATTCCGAATTGGATAACTAAGCTTTTTGGGAAGACTGATAATTTTTTCATTAGAAAAAACAGGGCAGAGCTGATACGATCCTGTTAAACAAAAATTGCGCTGATGTTCAATATTGGGTGTAGTTGGAGGTTGACAGCGATTACATGCATTCCATTCAGAAGGGAACGCCTGGGCAGTTGATGAATCATGCACCATCCCTAAAAACTCGCAAAAACTATTAACTATTTTTTTCTGAGATTTATCTACAATTTCAATATTTTCCATATTAATTTGCTTTTTCCTCATTAATTATTGCCGATTTCCAATTTAATTATAGGATATTAGATAATAGGTTTTTTCTCATCCACAATAAGTTCAGCAGGTGTCTCATCCATACCATAATCAGAATAATCTTTCTTGTTTTTATTGTATCCCGAAGAAGAATAATGGTAATAAGATCCATAATAATATCCGCGATTACGAGGGATGCGGTTGAGAATTACTCCAAGCATGCGGGATTGACTACGAGACAACTGCTCAACCGTGGCGCAAGCCGAATCAATGTGAGTTGTACCTGGTTGAATAACAAGCAATACCCCATCCACACGTGATGCCAAAATCTGCGCATCAGCCACCAACGAAGGAGGTGAATCAATTACAACGAAATCCGCCAATGTGGCCAATTGTTCAATAATCCACTTCATTTTTTCACTTCCAAGCAATTCAGCTGGATTGGGAGGCAGACTGCCGCTAGTGATCACTCCTACTTTCAAATTTTCTGGAAGCTTTTGAATCACATCTGCCAAATTTTTATTTCCGCGCAGGACATCGCTCAGACCCATACGGTTGGGGATTTTTGTAGAGTGATGGATACTTGGGCGTCGCATATCAGCATCGATCAGGATCACTTTCTTTCCGCTTTGGGCCAAGATGACAGCCAGATTGGATGATATGGTAGTTTTACCTTCAGATGGTCCAGGGCTTGTGACCAGGATGGTGCAAATAGGTTGGTCAACCCCCGAAAACTCTAGATTTGTCCGCAGAGAACGAAATGATTCGGATATTGGAGAACGGGGAAACTTAGAAACATGTATTCCAATAGCACTTTTGCCTCCATTCTCTTTTTTTCCATTCATCTCTCCTACCAATCCAAGAACATTTAGATTTAGCTCACGTTCCACGTCTTCAGGAGTTTTAATTGTATCATCCAAGTATTCCACCAAAAAGGCGATCCCGGCTGCCAGCATCAAGCCCACCGCCGCTGCCAGGAGGGTGCTTTGTAAAGGTTTTGGACGAATGGGGTCAAGCGGTGTGGTTGCAATTTCGACCTGGACCACATTAGGAGTATTCTGGGCACGTGCCAGGCGCACATTCTCCAGGCTGGATAAGAGGCTCACATATATTTGCTGGTACAAACCTAAAGTGGTCTGCAACTGTGAAAGCTGCGAAGAAGAGCTACTGCCTCCATCCACAGGTTGCCCAAGAACCACCAGGTTTGTGTACACTTGCTGATAAAGTGCCAAAATTGGTTGAAGCTGAGCTAAATTCGCTTCTTTATCAGCCAGCTCTGTCTTCTGTACATCGGTCAGGCTGGCAGTTGTATTAAGTTCGCTGATCCTGGTTTGCAGATTTGAGATCTGTGTCTGCAAGTCATCGATTTGAGCCTGGACCTGGGCAACTTGATCCTTGACAGTAGTCGTAGAAATATCCGTGATCTGTGTCTGCAGGTCTGTGATCTGGGATTGGACCTTTTCGGATTGGGACAGGAGATTTTGTTCGGAAGTTACATAACGAACCGCCTGCAATTCTTCATTCTTCTTGATCAAATTTGTGACGAGCACATTGGCAATTAAAGCAGCTCTCTCCGGATCCGAATCTGTAACGGTTAACAAAACAAACTGGGTATCCTGGATTTGGCTGGCGTTGGCTTGTTTTATCTCAACTTTGGAACCAACCTGTTCTGAAACTGTATTCATCAAGTCTGCAGTCGTCAATAACTGGATGTATGTCTTAATCAACTGCTGGCTGTTGAGCACGCTGTAATAATCAGCTGTTCCAGACTG
Source organism: Chloroflexota bacterium (assembly GCA_043826315.1). GTDB lineage: Bacteria > Chloroflexota > Anaerolineae > Anaerolineales > Villigracilaceae > UBA12087. Next base: position 2,440 of record JBDRQK010000462.1, on the reverse strand, counting down.
ATTGGCAGATTGCAAGACGACAAAACGGGTACTGGCTTGGTAGATGGGCGTCTGGAACGAGGTAGCTAAGAAACCACCCAGGGCACCCAGCACCACTCCCAAAACCAACAACCAGATCCAGCGGCGTGCAATGGTTAAGTAACGTTGTAATTCCATTAAAAAAGCTCCTCAATTCAAAATAATAATTTCACTATTCTAATTCCCTAACTAATATAAAAGTTAATTCAAAAAAAATTTTGTTTCGGTCATACAATTCTCAAATTAGATTTAATCCATATTGTAAAGTGCTTGTTTGACCGCCTGCACCACCCAGTGGACCTGTTCGTCGCGCATGGTCGGGTAGAGTGGCAAGGTCACCTGGCGGGAGGAAACCGCTTCAGTCACAGGTAGTGGAACCCCGCGCTCCTGCCAATCTTCCTGGTAAATGGAAAAGTGGTGTACAGGCGGGTAGTGAATACTGGTCTGGATGCCCTGTAATTTTAGGCTCTCCATGAAATGGATCCGGTCGGTGCCTTCCGGTAGAAGAGCAGGCAGAATATGGTAACAGGAGGTGCCGCGTTCTTCTGCAAATGGAAGACTTATATGTGAAACGAGTTCGGTAAATAGCTCGCGGTACAACCCGGTCAACTCCTTACGACGCAGGTTACCAGCTGGCAGCTTACCCAATTGGACCCGTCCCAGGGCGGAGCGCATTTCGTCAATGCGATAATTGTATCCCAAATCAACCACATCATAGCTGTAAGCATGCCCTTGATGGCGATCCCAGCTCAAAGAAGTCATGCCATGAGAACGCAGAATTCGTAGTTTTTCTGCCAGGACATCATCATCGGTGGCGAGCATACCACCTTCACCGGTAGTCATATTCTTGTTGGAGAAAAAACTGTAACAACCGATACTGCCCCAGGTGCCCAACTTACGACCATCCAGTTCGGAACCGATTGCATGTGCGGAATCTTCCAGCACAACCAGATAATGTTTTTCAGCAATCTTTTGGATTGCAGGCATATCACAAGCAAAACCAGCATAGTGAACCACCAGGATGGCGCGAGTGCGCTCTGTGATGCAGGCTTCTATTGAGGCTGGTGAGATGTTCAACCAATCAAGACTCTCTACATCTGCAAAGACCGGGGTTGCACCTGTGTAGCGCACAGCGTTGGCGGTGGCAACAAAGGTCAAAGAGGGTACGATGACCTCATCTCCTGGCCCAATCCCAACCGCCAGGCAAGCCAGGTGCAAAGCGGCTGTGGCATTGGTAACCGCCAGGGTATGTTTGGCACCCACAAAGGATGCGAACTCCTGCTCAAATTGCTGGGTGACCGTACCCATGCTTAACCAGCCACTTTTAATCACGGCACCGACGGCTGCTTCTTCTTCAGGGCCGAAATTAAGATCGGCCAGTGGAACACGCCAGTCCAATTTAACCTTCCTCGGGATAGAATTGAGAATGCATACGATAAAACTCCTGTGTGGCCTGTGTATAGTCGTCCGGGCGACCCAAATCCTGCCAGTAACCCGAAAACGGGAATCCAACCACTGTTTCACCGGCAGCAATCAGCTTAAGGACCAGGTCCGGAAAGTCCAAATACTGGTTATAAGCGATAAATGGTAAAACTCTCGGTTCAAAAATATACACGCCCATACTCACACTATAATCGATGGAAGGTTTTTCGATATAACCTTTGATGGTGTGATCTCCATTGGTCTCGATCACCCCAAAATCAATATGTACCTTGCGTTCATGCATGGCAATGGTGGCTGCTGCAGAGTGTTCTTTATGCCAATCTATCAAATCAATAAAATTCAATGTGGTTAGCACATCCCCGTTGGTCACCATGAATGTTTCGTCCAATCCAGACAATAAGGAAAGTGGTCCTGCCGTGCCAAGCGGCACAATTTCACGGCTATAGGTCAGGCGAATGCCGAACTTACTACCATTCCCAAAATAACTCTCCAACAGGTCCGCCATATGACCGACCGTCAGGATGACTTCTTCGATACCTACCCGCTGCATCTGACGCAATAGCAATGCAAGGATTGGTTTATCGCCAATGGGCATGAGCGGTTTGGGTAGGATCTGGGTATAAGGAGCCAGCCGGGTACCTTTCCCCCCCGCAAGTACAACTGCTTTCATAATTTTCACCTATATTTCATAAGTGCCTATCCGATAATTTTCCAAGTGCTTTCTGATCCAAGCGATAGTGAGTCGCAGACCTTCATCCAGGGAAATAGCTGGTTTCCATTCCAACTCCTGGCGTGCCAGGGAATTATCGGATAACAACCGCCCAACCTCGGATTTTTGCGGGCGTAGTCGGGTCGAATCAAGGCTCACATTGACCGGACGTTCCACCAATGAAATGACTTTTTCAGCCAACTCTTTGATAGTGATCTCCACACCTGTACCCAAGTTATAAGTTCCACCAGTAACATCCTCCACGATTGC
>JBDRQK010000461.1:0-4414 GCA_043826315.1 Chloroflexota bacterium | reverse complement strand
CCAATGCTGGCTTTACTGTTGATCTATATCTCGAAGGGGACTGGCCGACATACCTCGGTTCACGCCGTAATGGCACCCTGGTTGGTATCTACATGTTGGGCTGGGGTGGAGATAATGGTGACCCCGATAACTTCACCGGGTACTTCTTCGGCGGTGGTACCGAGCCTATCCAGCGTGAAGGTTGGTATCAGAATGCCGAATTGGCAGACCTTCTCCATCAAGCTCTGATCAATCCCGATCGCGCCGCTCGCGAAACCCTCTACAAGCAGACCGAGCAATTAATGCATGATGATGTGATGCGCATCTGGTTGGGTCACAACAACACACCATTGATCTTCTCATCCAAGGTTTCGGGTTATGGTGCCCAACCTGTCGGTGCGGACTACTTTGAATTTATCAAGGTCGCACCTTAGGTCAGTTGTCACCAGGGTTGGATAAATAATTTCTAACCAAACTGTTTTGTAATGACTGGGGGGCGGATATCATCCGCCCCCCAGTTGAAGAATATCAAGTGAGGTCCACTTGGGCAGATATATCCTTCGAAGATTGATCTCAGTACTACCTACGCTGATAGGTGTAACGCTGATCATTTTTTTGTTTCAGCGACTTATCCCGGGTGATCCGGCAGTTGCCATGCTGGGCGAGCACGCCACACAGGAAAATGTTGAGCGCATCCGGGAACAGTTCGGATTGAATAGACCTGCCTTTCTGGATCGTGAAGCTCTTGCCAATGGTGACCTGGCAGGTTTTTTTGACAGCCAATACATCAGGTATATTGAACGGCTTCTTCATTTTGACCTTGGCAATTCCATCCACCGGCGTATCCCGGTTTTGGAAACATTGGGCGAGCGCTTCCCTGCAACCATGGAATTGGCCTTGCTTTCTATGTTTATTGCCCTGCTGATAGGACTCCCTATAGGGATTGCCTCTGCTGCCAGGAGAAATTCCACTCTGGATGGTGTCACCATGGTGGGATCATTGATCGGTGTTTCCATGCCCATCTTCTGGTTGGGTATTATGGAGATCATGCTGTTTTCGGTATTTCTGAAATGGCTCCCATCCGGGGGGCGCCTCAGCACAGGGATGGTAATAACACCTATCACCAACCTTTTGCTTGTGGATAGTCTGCTGACAGGAAATATTTCAGGCTTTATTGACGCCCTAAAACATATCGCCATGCCTGCTTTGGCTTTGGCAACCATCCCTACAGCCATTATTGCTCGTATGACGCGTTCCAGTATGTTGGATGTGTTGCAGGAGGATTATATTCGTACCGCCAAGGCAAAAGGATTGGTGGAGAGGGTTGTTCTCTTCCGCCATGCATTAAAAAACGCCTTTCTGCCCGTCATCACCATCATTGGTATCCAGGTGGGAACCTTGCTGGCTGGTGCTGTGCTGACTGAAACCATCTTTTCCTGGCCGGGGATCGGCAAGTGGGTATATGATTCTATCCTGGGTCGGGACTATCCGATCGTTCAAGGTGTCACACTACTCATCGCAATTATTTTCTTATTGGTCAATCTTATCGTGGATATTTCCTATGCAACCATTGACCCACGCATTTCTTACGATTAAGGGGAGAATTTATGTCAGAATCGAATCCAATTGATACAGAATTCGTTGATTTCGCAATTCGTGAACATCGCTCCTTATGGTTGGATGCCTGGCGACGTCTGCTTGCCAGTAAAACTGCCATGCTGGGATTATTTGTGGTGGGTTTATTTGTTCTCACGGCTGGGCTGTCTCATTACTTCTGGAAATATGATCCCAAATCGGATCTGGATTATTCTTCTAAATTGCTGGCACCGAACCTGGTGGTAACTGAAGATTCCCCCATCATTCACATTTTTGGCACAGATAAATTGGGTCGGGATAATTTCAGACGGGTTGTGCACGGCGGATGGAATTCCTTGCGTGTTGGCTTGGTCGCTGTCAGTATTTCACTTATTATTGGTGGCTTGCTGGGTTTGCTGGCTGGTTTTTTCGAAAGCATTGATATGAATTTTTGGGAAAAAGTAACCCTGATGGGTCTGCTGGGTCTGGGTCTCGGTTCCCTGTCTGCTTGGGTAGCTGCACAGCCATTCCAGATTTTACTGTTTTTAGGGTTGGGGATATTATCGGTGGTTTTTCAAAAATGGGAAGCTGGCAACAAGCTTCGCCTGTTTGTATTTTCCATATTGGGTATGCTTCTGGGTGGTGTGCCAGGGTTTCTGGTAGGACCCATGGTCGGGCTGGTTTGCGGAGTTTTGGGTTTGATCGTAGGTTTGATCCTTTCACGTCCTTTGGGTGGAAAAGTGTTTTCCGATGTGACCATGCGTATAATGGATGTGATCCTTTCATTTCCCAGTTATCTTTTAGCTATCGCCATCGTTGCATTTCTTGGTCCTGGTCTTGAGAAAGGCATGATCGCGATAGGTGTTGTTGGTATTCCTATATATGCCCGCCTGGCACGGTCAGCCGTTCTATCGGTCAGCCAGAAAGAATACGTGCTTGCTGCCCAGGCTGTTGGCGAATCACATGGACGGGTTCTCTTTAAGCATATTGTTCCGAACATTCTCTCGCCGATCATTGTTCAATCCACAATGGGGTTGGCCAATGCGATCCTTTCAGCGGCTGCATTGGGTTTTCTTGGTCTGGGTGCAATTCCTCCCGAACCGGAGTGGGGAGCGATGCTCGGAGATAGTTATAAGTACCTTTCCAGCGGTGCCTGGTGGGCGGTTTTGTTCCCGGGGTTGGCTATTATGCTCAGCGTTTTAGGCTTCAACCTTTTGGGTGATGGACTTCGTGATGCATTAGACCCAAAAATGCGAATTTGAACTAAAACGTAAAATCTTAGGAGCAAAATGGAACCATTATTAAGTCTCAAAAATCTGAAAACCCGTTTTCATACCGAAGATGGCATTGTTAAAGCCGTCAATGGTGTCACTTACTCCATGAATGCCGGAGAAGTCCTGGGGGTTGTCGGTGAAAGCGGTTGCGGAAAAAGCGTCCATGCCCTCTCGATCATGCGCCTAATCCAGATCCCACCTGGAGAAATAGAGAGTGGGGAGATCTGGTTCGACGGACGTGATTTATTGAAGCTGGATGAAAATGAGATGCGTCAGGTCCGCGGCAGGGATATTGCCATGGTATTCCAGGATCCCATGTCATCTCTCAATCCGGTCTACACGGTTGGTTTCCAAATTTGCGAAGCATTGATGCTTCACAAGAATATGAACAAGAACGATGCCAGGGATCGGGCAGTGCAACTCTTAAATTTGGTTGGAATTCCGGAAGCCAGGACCCGCTTGGATAATTATCCCCATCAATTTTCTGGGGGTATGCGTCAAAGGGCAATGATCGCCATGGCGCTCTCGTGTGAACCCAAGCTTCTGATCGCAGATGAACCCACCACGGCGTTGGATGTCACCATCCAGGCTCAGATCATCAACCTTGTGGTAAAACTGCAGGAAGAACTGGGGATGGCAGTCATGTGGATAACCCATGATCTGGGTATCGTTGCAGAATTGGCGCATTCGATCAATGTCATGTATGCTGGTTACATCATTGAAAGGGGCAATGTCAGGGATATTTATCATAGAACACTGCATCCTTATACCCAGGGTCTGTTGGGTTCTTTACCAGTGATTGATGAAGCCCCGGGGACGAAACTGATCTCTATCCCTGGTCTTCCCCCAGACCTGGTGGATTTACCCAAGGGTTGCCCTTTTTATATCCGTTGTACTTATCGTGTGGATCAATGCAGACTCGAGGTTCCACAACTTGTGGAAGCAGATAGTAACAAACATTCAGTCGCCTGTTGGCGCTGGCAGGAAATTGCAGGGAAAGGTACTCAATGACAACGGAGAGTTCAACCTTGGTCCAGGTTCAAAACCTGAAGAAGTATTTTCCAATTTATAAAGGTCTTATTGTTAATCGGCATATTAATGATGTGAAAGCTGTTGATGATATCAGCTTTGATATCTATAAAGGGGAAACGCTTGGTTTGGTCGGTGAAACAGGTTGTGGAAAAACAACGGTTGGTCGAACCATCCTGCAGCTTTACCGGCCAACTTCTGGAAAAATTATCTTCGCCGGTGTTAACCTGGCTGACCTGCAGGAAAATGAAATACGCATCATGCGCCGGCGCATGCAAATGATATTCCAGGATCCGTATGCTTCACTCAATCCTCGCATGACCGTTGGATCGATCATCTCCGCTCCTCTCGATGTTCACACATCTGCATCCAGGAAGGATAAACGTGAGCAGGTACAGGATTTGCTCAAGATCGTCGGTTTGAATCCGGATTTTGTCAATCGTTACCCGCATGAATTTTCAGGTGGACAACGCCAACGTATTGGCATAGCACGCGCTTTGGCGTTAAGCCCGGATCTGATCATTTGTGATGAACCTATTTCATCGTTGGATGTTTCC
>JBDRQK010000460.1:0-2905 GCA_043826315.1 Chloroflexota bacterium | reverse complement strand
GCGCCTTCCCCATGAACTGCGATACTTTCGTGATCGCAGCTGTCAGGGTTGTCTTCCCGTGGTCGATGTGTCCCATCGTACCCACGTTCACATGCGGTTTGGATCGATCATATTTCTGCTTCGCCATAATTGCAATCTCCTTCTCTTTCCATCTTTCCAATAATAATTCGAATTCGGTAACGAGAGCCCTCAATGGGACTCGAACCCATGACCTCGTTCTTACCAAGAACGCGCTCTACCGACTGAGCTATGAGGGCATTCGTCAGTTTTTTAGTCTGGCAATCGATACATGGCTGCCAGACTAAGAAGGTGGGCGGAGAAGGATTCGAACCTCCGAAGGCGTCTGCCAACTGATTTACAGTCAGTCCCCGTTGTCCACTTGGGTATCCGCCCGCTATTCAATTTTATCAGCCATCCAACCATCGGTCAACAACAACGGATGGAAGAAAGATTTCCCAGAGCCGACGATGGGAATCGAACCCATAACCTACCACTTACAAGGCGGTTGCTCTGCCGTTTGAGCTACGTCGGCAAGCTCAACTTCCTTGCCTTAAGCAGAAGGATTATACCAAACCATCCTAATCAGAGCAAGGAAATTAAAGCACTTCCCATAAATCAAACGGCGTCGGATTTTATCAGAAATCCATGTGAACGTCAATGTGAACCAACAGAAAAGTCGACAGAAAAGTTGACAAGCGCCTGAACCACAATCAATTTTCTGGATCCCCGGTCAATAATAATACCTTTAAAATCCAATTTAGATTATAATTATCCATATTGGAGGTGAAATATGGAAGATCCCAAAACTTATACGGTGGCAGAAGCTGAGCGTTTTTTTGCCGTGGAATTCTTCAACAAAATATGGGGTTTGCTGGAGAAAGCTGGGCGGAGCGAGGAAGAAGACCAGATCATGCTCGAATATGCCTATGCATCCCTGGCACACTGGCGGGTTGCCGGAACACCGCTCAACCTGCAGCGTGGCGAATGGATGCTCAGCCGTGTTTACTGCGTTCTCGGAAAGGTCGAACCAGCCCTGGAGCATGCCCATCGTTGCAAGCAATTGACAGATCAACACCTTGACCTGATGCAGGATTTTGACCTGGCTTTTGCCTGGGAATGCCTGGCACGTGCCCATGCCCTGGCCGGGCATAAGGAAGAGGTCCAAAAACTTTGTCTCCAGGCAGAACAAGCTGGTAAGCTCATCAAGGATGAACAGGATCGCAAGATCTTCGAGGGTGATTTCAATGGCGGCGACTGGTATGGCTTGAAATAAAGTCCTCATGATATACTGCCCCTGATGAAAACCTTCACAGGGTTATCTTTCCTTCACAAAAAGCTGACTCACATTTCTCTCTTCACACGTATCGCTGTCGGCAATGCCCTGGTTATCACTGCAGGCGCAATAGGAGGAACGCTGCTCACCCGGCACTTCTCACAAGCTCTGAATGGCTGGCTGATCGGTATAATTGCTGCTATTGGTATTTGTCTGAGTTTGGTCATCAATTTCCTGATCCTGAAAGCTGCCCTGCAACCTTTGGGTGAATTACGCGATCTGGCAAAGGAAGTTACTGCAGGGGGAGATCTGCACATGGAACGTCTCAAGAATGCGGATGCGGACACCGTCAGCCTTGCGTCTGCTTTGCGTTCCTTGCTCAATCAATTGGAAGATCGCAATCAGGAACTCCATGCCCTTTCCGCACACGCCATCGATGCCCAGGAGCAGGAACGCAAGAGCATCGCCCGCAGTTTGCACGACGACACCGGCCAGGCTCTCACCATGCTCATCATCAGCCTCGACCAATTGGAATCCCACCTGCCTGCTCAACATTCAGAGCTGATCAAGGAGATCCAGGCCGCCCGTCAACTGGCTTCCAATGCCCTGTCCGAACTGCGCCGCATCGTATTTGGGCTTCGTCCCACCATATTGGATGACCTGGGATTGGTATCTGCCATTCGCTGGTACGCCCGATCCAATCTGGAAACAGCCGGGGTCCATTTTGTGGTGGAAGCCCCGGATTCTTTGCCTGAACTGCCTCCGCAGGTCAGCATAACTCTTTTTCGCATATCCCAGGAAGCGGTCAACAATATACTTCGTCATGCCGCCGCCCAATCGGTTATCATTCGTATTTCCATGCAAGCCCGGTCCATTTGTCTTGAGATAAAAGATGATGGACGCGGTTTTGATCTGCAGCTTGCCTCCGAGGATGCATTACAAAACCACCACCTGGGCTTGTTGGGATTACGTGAACGTGCCGAACTCCTTGGTGGGAAAATTATGATGGATTCCACACCGGGTCATGGTACCTGCCTGGAAGTTTGCCTGCCGCTATAGACAATTATCTGTTAATTGAATGGGGGTTCAAATGCTGCCTCTCCATATTTTTAATAATATTGGGAAGCTACTGCTATCGAGTACAATAAGTGCTTATGAAGAAGATTCGCATTCTGCTGGCAGACGATCATACCATCCTACGCAATGGCATTCGCTCCCTGCTGGCAAACGAACCGGATATGGAAGTGGTGGCTGAAGCAGAAGATGGGCGTGCAACCGTCAGCCTGGCTTGCCAGCTTGAACCGGATGTGGCCATCATTGACATTGCCATGCCCCTCCTGAATGGTCTGGAAGCCACCCGTCAGATCAAACGCCAGTGTCCCCGGGTACGTGTGCTGATCCTTTCCATGCATGATAATGAAGAATATATTCGCCAGGTATTGGAAGCCGGCGCTATGGGATATATCTTGAAGGATGCTGCCGCCAAAGAGCTGATCAGTGCCATCCGCTCCGTAGACCAGGGTGAAGCCGTATTATCACCAGCCATCACGCGCCTGGTGATTGAAGATTACTTGCGCTGGGGTGGCATCCGCCCGGCAGACAAGGATGACGTCCTCAGCGCCCGCGAGCGTG
>JBDRQK010000459.1:0-2404 GCA_043826315.1 Chloroflexota bacterium | reverse complement strand
TGGAAAATTGATCAGCAACTTGGTTTTCATGTTCATTGTAGAAGCCATCGTGCTGCCTCTTTACTCCGTTCTATACAATATAAACCTTTTTAATCCAGGGCTATTGTTGGTAATTTTGCTTGGTTCGGTAGGGTATATTGCCATTGGTACATTACTGGCGGCTATGGCTGTACAAACCCGTACCAGGGATGTGATGCTTCCCATCCTGCTCTTTCCTGTTGTGATCCCTGTGGTTGTCGCGGCAGTGGAAGCCAGTGGAGGATTTTTACAAGGGATGGCAATTGGTGAACTGATGTATTGGATTAACTTGTTATTGGTATATGATGTCATCTTTATCGCCATCGCATTCATGGTATTTGATTATGTTGTTGAAGAATGAACCGATATTTTCAATTAAATATTTTTCGCCAGTTGGGTTTTTCAAGGATTAATTCAAATAATGGGAATTGGGGGAAGGAAAAATTGGTAAAGATAGTACTCTCTCACCAACTTTCTCTGAATTATATAAGAATTCTTAGGAGATAGAGCATATGAATAAAAAACCTAAATTATTGCTCGTTTTGGATATTTTATCCCTGGTTCTCCTGGCTGTAGCAGCCTACCTGTCGCTAAGTTTCGCTCCGATGGAAGTTACCATGGGCAACGTCCAGAGAGTTTTCTATTTCCACGTTGCCAATGCCTGGGTGGGAATGCTTGGTTTCATCGCTGCTGGAGTGGCTGGTATAGCTTATTTGAGGTCAAGTAAATCCAAATGGGATATTATCGAGGTGGCTGCCGTCGAGATCAGTCTGGTATTCTTCCTGATAGCCATTATGTTGGGTTCGATCTGGGCGCGCCCAGCCTGGAATACCTGGTGGACCTGGGAACCCCGTTTGACGACCGCTGCCATCACAGAGATGATCTATTTGGCCTATTTCATGCTGCGCAATGGTATTGAGGATCCCAATCGACGTGCCCGGTTTAGTGCAGTTTATACTTTAATAGGATCTGTCAGTGTACCGATCACCTTTATGGCTATTCGCTTATTCCGCACTATTCACCCGGTAGTCATCGGCTCAGAAAGCGCTCAGGCACAAGGCGGCTTTAATATGTCTCCCGACATGAAAGTGACTTTTTTCTTCGCATTATTCACTTTCACAATCATTTTTATTGATATATTCTGGCATCGCATTCGTCTGGGAGTTTTGCAAAATAAGATTGAAGAACTTAAACTGAAAGTAATGGAATAGGAGCAGAACATGTCCATATCCCCTGAAACGACCAATTATATGATCGCTGGTTTTGTAACCTTTTTTCTTGTTTTTACAGTTTACATCACAAGCATGTTTGTGCGTTGGAGTAATTTAAAACGCGATTTATTCACTCTAGAAACACTTGAAAAGGATAAGAAAGCCTGAGTCATCATACCATCTCAAGGCAGGGTCCGTTGTCAATTCGCGGACTCTTTTTCTTTCGCGAATGGATCATGGAATTGAACCGCCTGAATGAGATGAGATCACACAAAGCTGAATAGGTATGTTGACCTGTGTTGCGTCCATTTTCTGCATATGGTAAACTTTCCCCGTTTACATACTATTGGGCCAGGAGAAAGGAAAACTCTTTTGTCCGCTTGTTGAATAAATATCCTTGTATCAGGTGAGGTGCCATGCTTCTATTGGTAGAAAAAATTATATTTGCCATTGCTGTAGTTGTAACTGCATCAGCTGCTTGGTTTGCAGTTAAACGATTAGCTGGACAAATATCTGGCGGGAAGGGAAAACCAGATTGGAAATTGGTTCCCCGCCGTCTGGGAAAAATTATTTTAAAGATTGGAGTTTTTCAGCCGGTATTTCGTTTCCGCTTCTTGATCAGTATATTTCATGCAATGGTTGGCTGGGGGTTTGGTTTCTATTTGCTTGTGAACATTGTTGATGTTTTGCGAGGCTATATTTCCGGATTCGAGATTCCAGGCATGGCAGGCAATATCTACCGTTTATTGGCAGATGTGCTGACTGTAAGTGTGATGGTGGGAATGATATTTTTTCTCATTCGCCGCTTTGTCTTTAAATCAGCCCTATTGACTACAAGAGATAGTACCCTGCTCAATCCCCAGGCTCGGGCAGGTATCCGGCGCGACTCAGCGATTGTTGGTACTTTTATCCTGCTGCATGTTGGATCCCGCTTTGCGGGGGAATCGTTCGTAATCGCATTTGAGGGTCATGCAGACGCATGGCAACCTTTCGCCTCAGCGTTGGCTACTTTATGGAATAGGTGGAGCCCCACAGCACTGATGGTTGGGGAACATGTTGGCTTCTGGTTGGCGTTGGGATTGATCCTGGCATTTATTCCATATTTTCCTTATTCAAAACATGTCCATCTTTTCTTTGCACCTCTCAATTTTCTTCTAAAACCTGAGCGTCGTTCC
>JBDRQK010000458.1:0-2442 GCA_043826315.1 Chloroflexota bacterium | reverse complement strand
TTCGCAAATGGTCACAGCATTTCAGCAATCCCCTCCAAATTCCCCGAATTGTAGTGATGATTCTTATTTTAAATATTCGATTTGAAAAATTTGGGTCCTTTCTATCTTCTCAATCGAAAAGCATAAAATCCAAGCCCCGCTCCACTCAATAATAGGATCGCACCCAGGATACCCAGGATGGGAGATTTCTTCTGTCCATTATTAGCTTGTGCAGATTGCGAATTGGATTGGGCACCAAAGCTGACATATGTCTGGTCGCCAGGTTTCACCTCTAGGATATAGGTCAGGGATGTTGTCGGATTGTACCCGTCCGGGACTGCCGCGCTGACGGTGTAATTTCCTTCGGGCACATCCGGGAAACAGACCGGGTTTAGGCCTCCCAGGGTTGGCATGGTTACCGAAAATGTGCCGGACAAACTGGTCAGACTGACTGCGCCTGCTTCAATCGTTGGTTCTGTCCCTTCTGCAATATAGGCATCAAACTCATCAGTGTTTGACTGCCGTAAGCCATCTCCATTGGTATCGTTGTAAAGTGCTACACACAATTGGGCATTTCCCAGGAACGGAGTGGGGGAAGGGATGATGGATGTAGGTTCCTGTGTTAATACGGGCAGGGTCGCAGTCGGAAGTGAAGGTCCACCTACTCCCAGAACCAACTCCTGACCTTCAAAAATGATGCAATTCTCCCCGAGTTTATTCATCTGGCGGATTAGATCCTGTGAAACACCTGTCAGGATCGAAATAAGGCTGCAGGTATCATTCGCTTTAACAATATATATGATTCGTCCATCCGGACCAGGAGTGGGGGTGGCAAATTGCTGTACTTGTGGAGCCGGGGCAGCCAGGACTGCAAAAGAAAACTGCAGCAGGATGAGACTGAATGCCAGGATGCCGATACTTATCGAAATTATTTTCTTCATTATTCACCTGTTTTGCATTCTCAAAATGGAAGGAAATAGTTACCATCTTGTTGAGAAGAAAACTATATGGATTATATCATCCAGTCGTGAGCAAACCTGGCAGCTATTTATTTACCTATGCAATTTCAATATATTTTGAAAAATAAAATCATGGTTTGGGATGGTAATATGCTCAGCTTTCCACAGCCTGATATAATCATTAGCTGGATGTTGAATTCAAATATCAGACTTTATTTATTACTCTTTTCAGGCAGCAGGAGATCATATGGCACTCCAGATCATTGTTGGTGCACAATGGGGCGATGAGGGCAAAGGCCGCATGGTAGATTGGCTTGCAAGTCAAGCGGACTATGTGGCTCGTTTTAATGGGGGTGACAATGCCGGTCACACCGTGACCATCGGCAGTCAGATCTACAAGCTGCACCTGCTGCCATCCGGTATCATTCATGCGAATACCATCGGCATCCTTGGGAATGGTATGGTTATCAATCCCAAATCCCTTTTGGAAGAGATGGAATTGCTCCGGGCTGCCGGGATCACGATAACACCGGAACGCCTGCATATTTCACATGCTGCCCACTTGATCACACCCGCTCACCAGGCCATGGACAAAGCCCTTGAAGCTGCGCGCGGAAGGGAAAACCTGGGCACCACAGGTCGGGGAATTGGCCCGGCTTACACCGACAAAGCCTCGCGCAGTGGATTGCGCATGGGAGATATGCTGGCAGCCAATTTTTTGGACCGCCTGCGCTCTCATTTTGAAAAAGCAAATCACATCTTAGACCAATATAAAACCCCACTCCTTGATATTGATCCGCTCCTGGTTGTTTTAGATGCTCAGAAAAAGATCCTGGCAGACTACATACGGGATGTTTCTGCCGAATTACATCAGGCGTTGGTCAGTGGAAAAAATGTTCTGGCGGAAGGCGCCCAGGGAACACTGCTGGATATTGACCACGGCAGTTACCCGTTTGTAACCAGTTCGTCCACTACCGCACCGGGTGTACTGACGGGTCTCGGTTTGGGTTTGGACGCTGCCCAGAATGCACGTGTGTTGGGGATCGCCAAAGCCTTCCAGACCAGGGTTGGCAGCGGACCATTCCCCACTGAATTGACGGGTGAGCTGGCTGGACGATTGCGTGGCACGGGTTCGAACCCGTGGGATGAGTTTGGCACAACCACAGGGCGCCCACGGCGCGTGGGTTGGCTGGATGGAGTCCTGCTGCGTTACGCTACCCGTATCAACGGACTGACAGAATTGGTGATTACAAAGCTGGACATCCTGAGTGGCTTTGAAAGCCTGAGAATCTGTACTGCCTATCGTAATGGGGGAAAGACATTTACGGACCTTCCTTTTGGTCAGGCAGATCTCGGTAGTGTGGAGCCTGTTTATAGTGAGTTGCCCGGCTGGCAGGCAGATCTGGGAGGCGTCCGCCGCTGGGAGGATCTACCTCTGCAGGCACAGGATTATATTCGTAAAGTAAATAACCTGGGCGGAGTTCGTGTCCGTTATGCCTCGGTT
>JBDRQK010000457.1:0-2961 GCA_043826315.1 Chloroflexota bacterium | reverse complement strand
CACTCTTCTGCGTTTATGGTGCTACCTTGCATACTTATCCAAATAAATAATTGTCTAATTATTGTGGTGCAGTAAATAGTTAAGAGAGCCAGCCTCTTCATTATATTGATGCCCCTCGCGCAGCCCCCCCGTCAGGGGGGCTCGGAGATTCGAATAACATCCCCTTATGGGGGCTCCGGTATGAAACTAAAAAACCGCCTTGATCGGCGGTCGTTTTTGCCCCTCGCGCAGCAGAGATTCGAATAACATCCCCTCCCGGGGGCTCCGGTTTGAATCTAAAAACCGCCTTATTCGGCGGTCGTTTGTGCCCCCACGGAGATTCGAACTCCGGTTTGAGCCTTGAAAGGGCTACGTCCTGGTCCACTAGACGATGGGGGCTTTTCTTGAGCGGACGGATTTTACCATCCAGTTGTTATCAGGTCAAGGCAAATTACGGGTGAAACGAGGTGTTCGTGTCTTTCCTTATTCTTTATGATAAAAAAATGCGGATCTCTACACCTGGGCTGCTTTCCTGCTTTTTATGTTACGCCTAATCGGGGCTGGGTCTGGTATGAGGGCGTTTGAGCAGCACCGGGCGGACAGGAATCTTACTGCTGTTGTTTTTGCCGGTTTCGGGGTTCAACAAGGCGGTCAACCAGACGCGTGCCTTCTGATCATAATCACGCCGTCCGCACATATCGCAGATCCAGGCCGGGAAATTGGGTACGCTGATCAATTCATCGCTCAGCCAGGTGAAGTAGGTGATGTATTCCAGGTGCATGATGCCTGCTGAACATTCGCTGCATGGATAATTGTGGGTGGTTTGAGGTGAACTCATGAGTAAAACCCTTTTGTTTCGATGTCTGTTGATCCTGCCAGTTTTGATTGGTTATCGAAACCCATTTAAGGAACCATTGCAGTAATTATATTATGGTTTAACATGTCCCATTCATTAAATGGCCAGTAGATCAGGATCGACCTGCCAACCACGTTTTGCATCGGCACCAGTCCCCAACTGTGTGAATCGGAGGAATCGTTGCGGTTATCACCCAACACGAACAGATAGCCATCCACGACCTCCCACTTTCCAGAGTAGACCGGTAGGGCGGCGATATAGGGTTCGACCAATGGGCTGCCATTTACGTAAACAACTCCAGCGGTCACTTCGACCACATCTCCAGGCAGACCGATGACGCGCTTGATCAGGTCTTCGTCAGGTACCACTGGTGATCGGAAGACGATGATCTCACCGCGCTTCGGGGTGCCAAATTTATAAGCAAGGCGATTGACGAGGATGAATTCGCCATCTTCAAGCGTGGGGCGCATCGAGAAGCCATCCACACGCACCCGTGCTGATACCGCGTTGATGACCAGGAACAGGATCACCGCCAGTACCAAAGTTTCGAGCAGATCGAGCGCAAAATGCTTGAAGTCCATCCCCTTTTCCTGGTCTTCCGGCAGGATCACGACCTCAGATGAATATTCAGACAAATGGAGCCTCCACGAGCAGATTACCTGGTGCTGATTGTATCCTTATAAAAGGAGGACGGGTGTCGAAAGGATATACCGCAGCCTGACGGACACGCCATCCTACCCGAATCAGTGAATAGATACCGCCAATGATTATAAGTCCGCTTGCAAGGGAGGGCAAGGGAAAGAACCAAACAACTTTGTTAATATCCAGACTTTTTTTTGGGGTAATTTTTTTGGTCTTGAATTAAACATGGTCAAGAGTGGGGAAAGGTTTTATGGCGTTGGGGTGAAGAAAATATCCATCTTGTCAGAGGCTGGAAGCGTAGGACCAAACCCAAACAATCCTCGAAAGGAAAAGTAGGTGATGTTGCCAGGAACGATCTGGATCTTTATTTCCTGGGGGATATAGAAAAACTTAAAGAAGACGGTGTAATTGCCAGCCGGTAGATCGCTCATTACCAGGTTTTCTTGATAATAATCATCACCATTTGCACCGATGAGTGGATAGGTGCGGAGTTCCCATTCCGTTCCTGTATCATCCGACACAAGGGTAACATTCGTATTTGGGACCGTGTAGTTGAAATTATCAGCTATGCGTGCAGCCAGCACACCCCATCCCTGGGGGGGTACCAACCACAGTTCGGGATTCCTGGTGTTGAAATAGGTATTCTCTCCAAGCCTGACCTCAAAATGGAGATGTGAACCGGTTGTAAAACCTGTCTGACCAACTTTTCCCAGCATATCCCCGCTTTGCAGCCATTGCCCGGTAACAACCTCCACTTCATCGAGATGTGCATAGACCGTATAGAGGGGCAGGTCATGGTAGCCAAAATCATGACGCATGACGACTGCCAACCCATAAGGATCGTCTTGATTCGAAGGATCATTGCTATACAATCCCCATCCAGCCCAAACCACCTCTCCGGGACCAGAAGCCAGCACCGGAGTTCCCATTTTTGCAGGAATATCAATTCCCGTGTGGGCTGCACCGGGTTTGAAGAAGGTGCCTCCATAACGATAATCCAGGCTGGATCCAAGGATCTGGTCAACGGATATGGGTCGTGAGAAATAAAAATGGTCATTAAAAGAGGCAGCCCAGGGCACAGGATAAAGGGGAGGTCTCCAGGCGGTCTCAGGTTGAGCGCCTGGTGTTGGCAGAGAAAATTGGATGATGTCCGGTGTGCTTTGAGGTGTGGGATCTTGATTTTGTACTTCAGTCGATAGGGGAGTAATTGTTGATAAATGGTTAATTGTTGATCCTTCTTGGGATGGTGATGGAGAAATTTGTCCTTCACCCAAACGGATCGAAGCATTTTGGCAGGCTGATAGTATTAATGTCCACAACAAGAGTTGGATCCAGGAAAACCGGGTAAGGCTCATGGTTTCGGTGTAAGCGTGGGGCGGTGTGTTGGGGTCAGTGTCACTGTAGGAGCTGAATAATGCCAGGGGGTGGTTGTGGCTGTTTTGGTGGGGGGGATGACCTGGGTGGGTTTTATGAAAACCTCGGGA
>JBDRQK010000456.1:0-4934 GCA_043826315.1 Chloroflexota bacterium | reverse complement strand
AAATGTTCTTTGAGCATCTCTTTTTCACGTTTCAGCGCGATTGTTTCCAAAACCAATTTTCTTCTGTCGAGCCCGCGATTTGTAATGAGACGGAATTCTTCAGGGTTAAATGGTTTTGGTAGAAAATCGTAAGCACCATTTTTCATTGCCTCAACCGCTGAACTCACTGTTGAGAATCCGGTTATGACGATTGAGACAATGTTGGGATCGATCTCTTGAATTAATTTGAGTACTTCAAAACCGGAAAGTCCGGGCATTTTTAGATCCACAAAAACAAGATCAGGTGTTGTCTCTTTTATTAGTTTGATGCCCAGTTCCCCATTTGAAACAGTTGTCAACTGGTAATTTTCTTTACGCAAGATTTGTTTGCACGAATCTAAAATGACCTCCTCATCATCGATTATTATGATCCTTGGTGTACTTTCCAATTTATCCATATAAATAAGAATTTCCTTAGTGATAGCGCATATTCCCGTGGACGGAAACCGGTAAGCGGACCGTGAATGTAGTCCCTTCTCCGATCTTGCTCTTAACGGTTGTTGTTCCATTATGTTCACGAATTATTCCATAACTGATCGCCAAACCGAGACCTACACCATGCCCAACATCCTTGGTTGTAAAAAATGGATCGAATATCTGTTCAAGATTCTCTTCACTGATCCCGGGACCAGTATCTCTCACTTGGACTTCAACCACGCCTTCATCAGAGTCGAACCTTGATGAAATATTCAATTCACCCTTTCCATCCATCGCTTCTGCAGCATTTAAAATGATGTTCATGAACACTCTTTCGACCTGGGATGGATCCAGGATTACCATGGGTACTTCTTCCAGATCCAGGATTATCTTTATATTATGAAATATCACCTGATTTTCTAATAAGGAGATGCATTGTTTGAGCAGATTGTTGATATTGAACAATGTTCTGTCCGGTTTTCGTTGGCGGGCGAAATCCAGCAACCCCCTCACTATATCTTTGCATCGATTAGCTTGTATAACAATTTTATTGAGAAATTCGGTTGCATTCTCACTTGCCGGGGTCTCTTCCAACAACAGGTGGGAATAAGTAATAATTCCGACCAGTGGATTATTAAGTTCGTGGGCTACATTTGCAGCCAATTGACCAACAATCGCTAATTTCTCCGATTCCATGATCTTGCTTTTGGTAAACTCTTTTAGCTTATCCTCACGCTCAATAAGCTTGTTCGACATGGTGTTGAATGCAATTGCTAACTCCCCAAGTTCATCATGGGAAGTAACTTCTATCTTGGGATTCAAATTCCCTTGGGCAATTTCGCGGGAGGCATTCACCAATAGTTTGATCGGGGTGGTAATTTTCTGTGAGATTAAATTTGAAATTAATGTGGATACAATGATTCCAAGGAGTGCGATCGCTACAAAGGCTAATATTGTGTGGTTTTTTATGTCGGAATATTTCTGTTCCATAGATCCAACATAGAGTATGCCAATAATTTCATAATTAATATTTCGTATAGGTTCGTACGCGGTTATATACCAGTCGTTAACGACATAAGCTCTCCCGATCCACGGTTGACCGGCTATCACCACCTGGTTATAAACTTCCTCAGACACCCGTGTTCCTATGGCGCGAGATCCATCACTGTTTTTTACATTTGTAGCGATCCTGACATCATCCTGAAAAATTGTTGCCGTGCCAATATCCTTGCCGTTGTATTTAACATCTTCGAATACGGTTTGTTTAATATCATCGACAATTTCATAATTTCTGTTTAGTAAATTGCCTCCATAAAGGACACCAATCAGATTATTATGGTAATCAAAGATAGGAGCAGCAGCCTTGAGCATTAAGCCTGAGGTTAGTTCTGTTCTTGTGGTTGGACGGGCTCTGGGGGTGTCAACAAAAACAATATGAGCTTGATCATAAAGCTGGAGAGATTCCTTCAATAATTCTGAACCAGTTATTAGTGAAGTGGACACAACAGGAGCTTTTTGGCTTAGTACTTTTGCAACTAGTTCATCGTAGGTTTTTGGATTAGAAGGCGCTTCTGGATTGCTGGAACGAAAAATCACTTCTCCTGTTGCATCTGTCAGAGATAAAATGTCGAGGTGTACATTTACCTTCACTTTAATTAACTCGTCACCAATACTGGCGATATTTCCATTTAGTAAAGCTTCGGTGAGAAAAAAGCGATCAGCTGTTAACTGAACAACATTGTTAATTTGGTTCAATCGATTCTGGTAAATTTCCCTTGCTGAATTTAGATCATGCCTAACCTTCTCCTGAGCTTCAGCAAGGATGCGAGTGGTTATGATTTGAATACCAACCACCGTAAATACTCCGCTGGTGACAATTATTATTGGCAGGTAACTCAAAAGCAGCTTGGTTGCTATGGGTAAATGAAGATGATTACCGGAAAGAATATTCCTTCCAGGCATATCTACCTTTGAACGATCTATGTTCGTCTCGGACCTGCTAATTTTCACATCGACACCAAGAATTGAATATCTAATGTTTTTATCGAAGAATTTGTCTTGAATCTATAATGCTTCATGAACAAGTTCGATCATATCCTTTACAACGATTTTGTCTTCATTACCAGTTGTTTTGACGGCATCGCGGAACATGGTTATATCTTTTGGACAAGCTACAATAAAGTCGGAAATACCATCCAGCCCAATTGCTTCATGGATTCGAGTTTCACTTGGTCGTACTTTGATATCACCATCTGGCATCCATATGCGCCCACCTCCGGCACCGCAACAAAAAGCATTATCACCATGGCGAGGCATCTCGATCAATTGGCAACCTGTTGCTTTAATTACCCGCCGTGGTGCATCGAAAATTCCATTGTAACGACCCAGATAGCATGGATCGTGATAGGTAACTTTATGGTCAAGTTGTCTGCTGAGCTTGAGTTTTCCGGAAAGGATCAGCTGGTCGAGGAGTTCGGTGTAATGCAATATAGTTGGGTGATTACCGTTCCATGGATATTCATTCTTAAGAGTGTTGTAAGTATGCGGATCGGTGGTAACAATGGTTTGGTACTTGCACTTATTCAATACCTGAATGTTCTTCTCGGCCAGCATCTCGAACAAACCCTCTTCACCTGCGCGACGCACATCGTTTCCAGAGTTCCGCTCACTATCATATAGGATTCCGAAATCCAATCCCGCTTTGGAGAATACTTCCGCAGTCTTTATGGATACATCCGTTAAGGTTGGGCTATAGGAGGCATAATCACCCACGAACCACAGATACTCTACCGGTTCGCGACGGGCATCCTTGATGGGAGGCTGAAGCGACTGGGTCCATTTGGCACGCATGCGCTCAGATTGCCCAAAAGAATTACCATAGCGGCCAAGATTAGATAACGCGTCTTGCAGTTCTGTATCCAATTCCCCTTCGATCACGAGATGGCGACGCATATCAACGATCGGTGTTACATGTTCGATAAATAAAGGGCATTCCTGGTCACAAGCGAAACAAGTTGTGCAGGACCAGATCACTTGTTGTGTGATGACATCTTCAACCATACGTTTTTCCAGTTTCCCGTTTGTTCCGTTGCTGCCAAGAGCTTCTCCTCTTTCCTTGAGATTGTCTCGCAGGTTCATGATCAGCATTTTTGGAGACAACGGCAAACCACTGGTATAAGCCGGGCATACATCCTGGCAGCGTCCACACTCGGTGCATGTGTAAAAATCAAGCATCTGGCGCCAGCGAAATTGTTCCACTTTGCTGGTACCTATATCAACGCCAGATTCAAAGGCTGGTGGTAATTTTCCGGGATGTTCCAGGTTGCGTAAAAGAACTGCTGGTACAGAAGTAACGACATGGAAATGTTTTCCACCCGGTAATTCCGTCAAGAAAATGAGTACGACACCTAAATGTATCCAATAGGCTGCCTGCTCGATGATTTCTTGTGACTTATCGCTCAACCCGGCAAAAATACTGCCAATTAATACCGAAACAGGTCTCCATTGTCGAGCTACGGAATCTGTCCCCAGATTTTGTCGAATACCATTCATTACGAGCAAACTTGCCATGATCGTCATGATGAAAAGGAGTACCATCACACCCTGGTTTTTGTGACTCCCCTTATATCGCTCAGGATTGACAAAAACCCGCATGACAAACCCATAACCTACCGCGATGATCACAAACACGGCAAAAAGATCCTGAATTAATGCGAAAGGACCAAATTTACCAAAGAAAGGCAAAACAAAATGTGGGTTGGAAAATGCAAGCAATCCTTCGACCATTGCCTGCAATATGGTTAAAGAAAGCGTCAAGAAACCCCAGAAAATGAAGAAGTGGGCTATCCCGGGATATCTGAAGCGAAATAAGCGAAATTGTCCCAGCACATAAACAAATAGCCCCTTTATTCGGTTTCCCCATTGTTTGAAGGGTCCGCTTGGTTGACCGCGCCGGAGATTTAACCAGAGTAATTTATAAACATGCAGGCCAAAAACACCAAAGGCAACCAGCATGCTTATTAAAACAAGGATTGACTTGATGTAGTTGTAAGACATTTCTTTACCCATTTCCCTTTGCCTGAGCAATTTGCTCAGTTAGGACTTCAATAAGGTCAAAAAGGTCCGTCGCAATGCCATAATTTGCAGTATCAAAGATCGGAGCTTTGGGGTCAGTATTTATTGCAATAATTGTCTCACTTCCAATGATGGCTTCAACATGTTCAGGTGCTCCGCTGATCCCGATCGCGAAATAAAGCTTTGGTTTTACATATTTACCAGATTTTCCTACCAACCTATCAGTAGGCAACCATCCCTGGTCAATCACCGGTCTGGATGCGCAAACAACCCCACCGAGCGCATTCGCAAGATTTTCAGCCAATTCAAGATTGTCCTGGGTCTGGATGCCTCGTCCGATTGAGACGAGTATTGATTCTTTGGAGATATCAATATCAGATAATTCTGGTTGAATGAAATTCAAG
>JBDRQK010000455.1:0-4449 GCA_043826315.1 Chloroflexota bacterium | reverse complement strand
AACGCGAATTGACAAACTGGTGGCGCAGATCGGCGGGATGCAGGCACTGACAGATTGGGAGGCGGAGCATGGCTACACGGATGAATCCCTGCGGCAATCTCTGCGCAGACAAATTGCAGCTGCATGGATGCGTGATCAGATTATATCCAAGGTAAGCACAACTGCAGAACAGGTTCATGTCCAGCAAATCCTGCTCTATCATTCTGATACGATCCAGGTGGTCTGGAATGAATTGAACGCCGGTGCGGATTTTTTCACCCTGGCAGCAAAATATGACCCAATCACAAAAGGTGAGTTGGGATGGTTCCCACGCAATTATTTACCGGATGTGGAAATCGAAGAAGCTGCATTCAGCCTACAACCCGGTCAATACAGCAATGTAATTGAAACCCAGGCAGGATTCTCTATCCTGATGGTGCTGGAACGGGAACCTGACCATATCCTTTCTCCAGATGCCCTGCTAACCATGCAAACCCTGGCTCTTGAAAACTGGCTGATCGAAAAACGTCAAAACAGCGATATTACATTGACCCCTTAATACTTCACAGGGAATAAAACACCAACAAAGAATCAAGCCATTAATCGGGAGAAGGTGCGATGGATAATTTTGAAACAAAACCTAAAAGGTCCGATAAGATCTGGAACAGCTTATCCATGCTGGTCATCCTGGCTATGGTTGGACTGGTGGTTTTCTTCGGTAGTATATTCATCAACCCGCATAATGCTCTGAACCCATTTCCACCTGCTTCAATGCCGACCATGCTGGTCTTTCCAACAGCCACGATAACACCGCTGCAACTTCCAGCTACCTATACTGCCACGATCACCATTCAACCCAGTGCAACCCATACACCAGCCCCGACCTGGACACCGATCCCATCCTTCACCCCCTTCATCCTTGGATCTATCACAACAGCTTCTGCAACACTGGAAGCAGGTTCAGGACCACCTTTTGAGGCAACTCTGACCCATGTTGGCAGCGATTACTATCACCCGGATGCCGGATGCAATTGGATGGGAGTTGCCGGACAAGCTGTAGATATGAATAACAGCCCAGTATTGTACCTGACCATTCACATCAGCGGTACGATAGGCGGGAAATTCATCGATTATTACAGTTTGACAGGTACTGCTCCAAATTATGGACAGGCTGGATTCGAGTTTATGCTGGCTGATAAAGCCATTGCTTCCGCTGAAACACTTTGGATCCAGCTGGTGGACCAACAGAACTTGCCGCTGACTGAAAAGGTAAAATTGACTACTTATGATGATTGTTCCAAGAACCTGATCATGATACGCTTCAAGAAAGTCCGCTGATTTATCATAAATACCAACAAAAAAGGAGCGGCATAAAGCCGCTCCTTTTACGTAATCCGGTAAATAAACTACATCCCTCCCGCTGAGTTATCTTTGATACAAATTCTTTAATCCATCTTATCTATGATGGCATCTCCAAACTCGGAACATTTAAGTAGTGTGGCACCTTCCATCAAGCGCTCGAAATCGTACGTGACGGTCTTGGCAGCAATCGCCCCTTCCATTCCCTTGACGATCAAATCAGCTACCTCATTCCATCCCAAATAACGGAACATCATCTCGCCCGATAGGATGACCGATCCAGGATTGACTTTGTCCAGATCAGCGTACTTCGGAGCGGTCCCATGGGTCGCTTCAAAAATAGCGTGACCGGTAATATAATTAATGTTGGCTCCCGGCGCAATACCAATACCACCCACCTGGGCTGCCAGAGCATCTGAAAGATAATCACCATTCAGATTCATGGTGGCGATCACATCATAATCCTTCGGACGGATGATGGTGAACTGCAAGGATACATCTGCAATCGAATCTTTGATCAGGAGCCTGGATTTCCACTTGCCGTCACCGTGGGTATCCCACAACTGGAGAGCTTCTTCCACCTCCTTTTTGATATCATTCTGCTGTTTCGGTGACATCATATCAAAACCAGGATCGATCATCCTGGCGTTATCTTCCACGCTCAGGGTCGGGTTCTGCTGTTTATTTCCCAAAATCCAGGTTTCACGTTCGGTGACGATCTGGGCACGAAATTCACGCCTGGCCAGGGCATAACCCCAATCCTTGAACGCACCTTCTGTGAATTTCATGATATTACCTTTGTGAACAAAATTCACACTCTTGCGTTTATTGTCCAGCGACCACTGGATGGCAGCCCGCACCAACCGTTCGGTACCTTCCCGTGAGACCGGTTTTAAACCAACAGCGGAGCTTTCTGGAAAGCGCATCTTGGCATATTCTTTGGGGAAAGATTGCTTGAATAATTCCATAAATTTCTTGTTATCTTCCGTCCCGAATTGAAATTCAATGCCGGTATAGATATCCTCGGTGTTCTCACGGAAAATGACCATATCCACATCTTCGGGATGTTTTACCGGTGAAGGCACACCATTGTAATAACGGACCGGACGCAAACAAACGTATAGATCCAGCAATTTACGCAAAGCCACATTCAACGAACGGAATCCACCGCTGATAGGCGTGGTTAAAGGTCCTTTGATACCAACCAGGAATTCTCGAAAGGCTTCAACGGTTTCATCGGGCAGCCAGGAGTTAAATTGTTTAAAGGACTTCTCTCCTGCGTATACTTCCATCCAATGCACCTGGCGTTTGCCGCCATAGGCTTTTTGAACTGCTGCATCGAAAACCTTCCTCGAAGCCCGCCAGATATCACGACCGGTACCGTCACCTTCCACAAATGGGATGATGGGGTTGTTGGGGACTTGCAGTTTTCCATCCTTGATGCCTATCCTGGCCCCTTGTTCGGGAACTTTAACTTGTGTATATGCCATTAATCTAAATCTCCTTATTTCTATCCTATTTATTCAGATGATTATATCAAACCAATCCATCTTCTCAACAAAATGAGTTAAACGATTGGAATTCCTCCCTTTTCCTTATTATTGAAAAGAGGACATCCCTACAACTGTTGGATGCAAAAACCGAGCAAATGTCACATTTTATCGTGTTTCACTTGCTAATAATAAATACTCTAATTCTTTTTGAGTTCTATACCAAGTCTCTTTTGGAAATTTGCAGAAATTGCCTTTTCAATTTTTTATTTTTCAGGATATACTTTATGAAGATTAAATGTCAGCCTTGAAAGAGAATTGCCACATTTTTATATGAGAGGATCGAAGCCATGAAAGTAACTGTACTGCAAGAAACCCTGGCGCATGGATTAAGCATTGTATCGCGAGCAGTCTCTCCGCGCAGCACCCTGCCCGTACTCTCAAATGTACTGGTTGCAACAGATGAAGGTCGACTGCGCCTTTCTGCAACCAACCTGGAGCTGGGTATCACCTGCTGGATCGGTGCAAAGATCGAGGAGGAAGGCTCTACAACTGTGCCATCCCGCACCTTTGTGGACCTGGTGGGGACGCTTCCCGCCGAGCAGGTCAGCCTGAATTTGAACACTGCCACGCAAAGCCTGAATGTACGCGCCGGGGCTTCCATCACTGACATCAAGTGTATCGATTCCCAGGAATTTCCACCCATGCCGGTTCCAGAAATGGATTCAGCTTTCCAGATCAATGTGGCAGACTTCAAGGAGATCATCCAACAGGTGGCTTTTGCTGCTTCGTCAGACGAAGCCCGACCCGTGCTGATGGGGGTATTAATGAATGTTGAAGGGGATAAACTGACGATGGCTGCTGCAGATGGATTCCGTCTATCGGTGCGTCACGCCACTCTATCTTCTCCTGTTCCACAACCACTTTCCGCCATCATCCCGGCTCGCGCTTTGAATGAATTGGCACGCATCGCCGCGGAGGGTGGTGAAATGATCTCCATGGTTTTACCCAAAGGCAGGGGGCAGGTGGTATTCCGGGTGAAGGATACCGAACTTGTGGCACAATTGATCGATGGTGTTTTCCCGGATTACCAGCAGATCATCCCGCACTCTTACAAATCCCGCACCATTCTATCAACCCAATCGCTGCTGAAGGCTTGCAAACAGGCTGAGATCTTCGCGCGCGAGGGCTCCAATGTAGCCCGTTTCAATATTAAATCCAGTGGAGACCTGGAGCCCGGCTCGGTGGAAATCTCTGCCCAGGCGGAGGAAACCGGGTCCAACGAAACCGTGGTTTCCGCCACAATTGATGGAAGCGGGTTGTTGATCGCCTTTAATGTACGCTTCTTGCGTGAAGTGCTGGAGGTAGTGAGAACCCCCAATGTTGCGCTTGAAACCAGTGCAGCCAACTCTCCAGGTGTCATCCGCCCGGTGGGGTCAGATGATTTTCTACACGTCATCATGCCCATGCATTTGGGATAGGATCTTCCATCCAACCATCCTTCCGAGTTCCTCATTCAAAAAGCGAGGCTGCCACGAGAAGATGATTTTTAAGCCCAATTATTGGCATCTCTTATAACCAACCCAAACAATTTCATAATATTTTCAATGAAGTAAGTTTA
>JBDRQK010000454.1:0-15188 GCA_043826315.1 Chloroflexota bacterium | reverse complement strand
TAGTATCTCGGTGTTTATGTACTGGAAGTTTTTCTGGAAGAGACCTGTCAAAGCTAAAGACTAGGTTGTATCCATTCATTAAGTTTTACAACCGGATCTTGCCGGAATTATTGCATAGAGAAGATCGTTGAAAGATAAATAATTACGTATCTTTTCCGCAATTTATTCATCGTATAGATGTTCGATCAACCGATAATTATCGTCAATCAATTTATACATTATGTGAATTGGTATTTACATGGTAAAAGTTATTATAATTAGCAATAAAAGAAATGACTATTTGGATTTTTTTAAGTTGACTCGCCCATCTTACACTATTGCAAGAATAACCAACGAATTGAAATGACCCTGGATTATTCTAAATATTTATGAACCTAGGAGTAACCGAACATGGAAATAATTGTAGACTTCCCCGGTGGTGCCCGTGTAGACGCTCATTTCGATCAGTTCAGTGTAAAAACCGATCAACCTCCCATAGGTGGCGGATCCGGGTCTGCACCAACACCTTTTGCTGTCTTTCTATCATCCCTGGGAACATGTGCGGGAATCTATGTATTGGGATTTTGTCGCCAACGCGGCCTGCCAACGGATGGGATCCGCATTATCCAACGCATGCATAACAACTCCATGACAGGTATGATCAGCAAGGTCGAAATGGAGATCCAGGTACCCCCTTCCTTCCCGGAAAAATATCGTCCTTCCCTGGTCAAGTCCGCAGAGCTATGTGCGGTGAAAAAACTCTTGGAAAATCCACCTAATTTTGAGATCACCACCAAAGAAGTGGCTATCAACTGACTAACCCGGATGGTTTACCGGTACAATAAAGCATGGCATATCTTATTGATGGACATAACCTCATCCCAAAACTTGGGATAAGCCTGGGAGATCCCCAGGCTGAAATTGACTTGATCGAACGTCTACAAGTCTTTTGCCGACACCGGCAGACTAAGGTTGAGATCTTTTTTGACGGTGGTATCGCCGGACAGCCGGCATTGCGCAAATACGGCAGTGTCCAGGCACATTTCGTGCCAAAAGGAAAAATCGCCGACACGGCTATAGAATCCCGCTTGTTTAAACTTGGCCGGACTGCCCGGAATTGGAGCGTTGTCAGCTCAGATCTGCGAGTCCAGTCTGCCGCCCGGGAAGTGCATGCCAGAGTATTCTCCAGTGACGAATTCGCCCGTCTGGTTACAGAGGCACGAACAGCTCAATCCATTCAGAAGAAGACAGAAGCCAATCTCAGCCCGGAAGATGTTTCTGAGTGGCTAGACATTTTTAATAACCCAGAAAATGAATGAACACGTTAATTAACATAATTCTTATTTGATTTTAATGCAAATAAGATAATTAAGATGATATTATGTATATAAGATACCTGAAGTTCTCCTTACTGGTATAACAGGTGTCCACCGCCCTGACACGGTATGCATAACGTGCATACCGATAGGACGGAGTCTCTTCCTCTTGATCACCAGGTTCTCATGGCCTGGTGATCGTCTTTAAGATCGAATTGGATCATCTCGTAATTTCGAAAATATTTCGTATAATTATGATATGAGTACAGCAATCGTAAAAATTCTTTCACCCAATCATAATTATCCCGATCATCCTGAAAATCCAGATCGTTTTTCAGAAATGGATGATTGGAATACCAAGACCTATGGGCATAAGTTGAACTGGCTGAAAAGTACTCCGGCCGACCCTGCCAGGGTTGCAACAGTTCACACTCAAGAATTGATCGCAGAAATTGAAAAAGCCTGCCTGCAGGCACCTGCCATCATTGATTACGCACCCACATATGTCACCCAATCCTCAGCTCGTGATGCCTACACTGCAGCTGGAGGTGTTCTAGCCTGCACCGAGTCGGTTTTGAATGGACAGGATCGCAACGCTTTTGCCATAATTCGCCCTCCAGGTCATCATTCCAAACCGGAAACCTCGATGGGTTTTTGCATTTTCAACAATGTAGCCATCGCAACCCGTCTCGCCCTTGAACATGGGCTTGGAAAGGTGATGATCGTGGATTTTGATGCGCATCATGGAAACGGTACCCAGGCAGCTTTCTGGCAGGAAGATTCTGTTACCTATTTTTCCACCCACCAGGAATATATATACCCAGGCAGCGGCTTAATTGATGAAGCTCCACATGCCCGCAACCGGATCGTGAACTTGCCTCTGCCAGCTTTTGCAGGCGACAAGACCTTCTCTCGCATAACTGAGACGGTGCTCATCCCCCTGGCACAACAACGCCAACCTGAAATGTTGTTTGTTTCTGCCGGATTTGATGCCCACTGGCAGGACCCTCTCACCAACTTGGGATTATCAACGCTCGGTTTTTATAACCTGGCGCTCAGCCTGGTTGATCTGGCAGAGACTTTTTGCGGTGGAAAAATTGTGTTTGTGTTGGAGGGAGGTTATCACCCGCAGAAAGTAGCATCAGGTGTGGATGCCTGCTTACGGGCTTTAACGGGGGAAGAACCAGCAGATTCATTGGACACGAGTCCATATCCTGAAAAGGATATACATGAACGTATTGCTGATCTGCAGACCTGGCATGCACGATGATAGAGTTGGATTCTCGTTTCTATAAAGTGCATTTGGGGTGTATTTTTTTTTGAAAAGAAAGAAAAATTGTTTACCCGAAAAAGAAAGTCCCCAATAATACGGCTGCAATCGTAACCGTAAGATTATCAATATCTTTCAAAGGAAGCGATTCCACCACCATGCCAAAGAGAGCGATCAATGAAATTGGTAATAGATAAGTACTAAATGGACCGGGAAAAATACCAGCCGGTATATAAATCCCGATCACCAGGACTGCCAGCAACCAACCCCCGATGAACATTCCCAGCGAACCGACTACACTTTTACCTTTGTTCCACGGCAAGCGTGAAGAGACAATCCGTCTCCCCAGAATGTCCGCCAATCCATCACCACCGCACATCAACATCAGAGCCAATATCCCAATTGGGGATGTTTTCCAATACACCAGAGTTAGGATAACAAAAACAATCCCATAAAAAAGCGGACCTCTCAAGATCTCACGTCGATCACCTGAACGAGACATAGCTTTAACTGAGGCTTCATCCTTCATTACACCCAGACCCACCAGGGCAAATTGGATCGTGATCGCGAAAGGGACCAGGGCTGCCAGCCAACGGGAATACCAGATGTCCGGGAATAATAACCAGCACAACACAAAAATCGGACCGGTACCGATATGGATCAATTTTCGACTCAAGCGGCTCTCGATCCAACCTCGATGTGCTACAAAATCCATCACACGAAGCCAACCGAGTGCCAGTGCAAAAGTAATGATAAGGGCGATGAATGGATTCATTGTTCTTCCTTTAATCTTTTGATCACTGACCGATATCGATCGATATTGGAAGGATTCAACGCAATAATGGACTCCATAGCCTGGATGGCAGCTTGAGTATCCCCGGCATCCAGACAAATTTCGCCGAGAGAATCCAACTGGAGGATGGCGTCATTGATACGTCCAGCCTGGCGGTATTCTTCTGCCAGATAACGTCTCATAATGACCTGATCAGGATATTCTTCCAGTAGATCTTCAAGGAAAGGGATGGCATCCGAACGCAAGCCGTTCGAATCGAGATTGGCAACGTAATTATCGATCTCAGTATATGCCTGGTTCGGCTGCCCAAGTCGAATATTCAGATCGATGATGTTTTTGCGAATATTTATTTCATTCGGGCGGAAAGTGCGTATCTGTTCATAGATACGACAAGCCTGCCTCCAATCCAGAAGTTGCATATCAATATCTGCCATATTCTTAAGAATCCGGACATTCCAATCATTGGAAACATTGGACTGTTGGCAAAGACGCAGGGCTGAAGTGAATGTTTTGCGGGCAATACCCAGTTCAGCCTGACGGTATTGGAGATCTGCAAGTTCAAGATATTCTTCCAACGCCTCTTCGATCTGACCACGTGAAATCAACTGGTCTATCAATCGGTTCCGCAATGACAAATCAGTAGGAGAAAGGCAGATAACTCTCCGAAGCGTTTTGGTGGCTTGTTCAGAATCACCACGCACACCATAGGCTCGTGCTACCACCGACAGCTTTGTGATGGCATCCGGTACATTATCATCCTGGATCAATAATTCGCTGATCAGGGTATGTAATGGCAGGTAAGTGGGAGCATAATGCAAGGAATAATAAGCTTCTTCCATAGCTGATCGTAATTGGCCAGCGTGTGCCATCTTATGCACATTGCTCATTGCCTCGATTATTTGGCTGCTTTTAGTTTGAGTAATGATCTCTGCCAAAGGCAATGGCTTGGAATCTTCTCCGCTATCGGGCAACTGGGCACGCCCCTTTGTCACGCGGGTGCGCCAATCCGGTTTGTTCAATAGATCTTCAATCACATTGCAAACTCTTTCCTGGTCAGACTCTCCAGATTGTTGAACCTGGGCTTCGATCAAAGGTTCATACAATTGACGGATGGAATCTGCTTTATCTGGCTCAACAACCATAGAATCTGCTAATTTAAGCGCTTCAAGGTATTCAATACATGCCTCATTCTTCCTTCCCATTGTGAGCAAAGTTTTTCCCATCAATAATCTCGCCCCCAAAGCGTATTCGGTATGTTTTACAGCTTGTTCCAGGTATCGTAGTGCTCTTTCCTGCTGGTTTCCTTGAGCATGCAACATTCCCAGGTCATAATACAATGCAGAATCACTGAAACCTGCTTCAAGCGCTTTTTCCAACTCTTCAGCTGCTGTTGAATCGTTATCGTTTGTTTGAGCATCGATTGCTTGACCCAGGCTCAGCAATATTAAAGCGCTATCCCCTTTTTCCAGTAATAACGGCCCAGTGCCGTGCATGATGGCATTCATACCACGTCGGTCTTTACGGTGAATTTCATCATCCCCGCTAGAAAATTCAAAAAGAAGTTCTGCCAGCTTGGACAAAGCTTTATTCCTTGCTTCAGTTATAGGATCAAGACCGTTTTCAATCGGTTCAGGTTTTTCCAACTGGCGGATGCTTGCCATGAGCAAAGGACCTGTTCCTCCCTTGGGGCGGGTAGGTTGAGGCAGCAATTGTCCACTCTTCAGCAGGATGGCAGCCTGCCTGGCTTCGGAGTGATTGGGAATTAATTCCTGGCAACGTGCAATCATCTCCCCAGCTTGATCGATATTACCAGAGCGTTGCAGTAAGGATGCAAGCACCAGATATTCTTTGACTGCTTGAGGTGCATGCCCCAATTTTGCATGGACAATAGCCAGATTTGAATGAGCCTGGGTATTCTCAGGTGAAATTTGGGTGACTCGCAGCCAGTTTTCAATGGCTTTTTCTACATTTTTTTGATTAATAAAAAGTTTGGCAGCCTGCATGGCTGCCTGCACAGCTATTTTTATCTGTCCTAATCGTTCAGAAATTTGAGCGATGCGCTCAAGAGGAAGGGGATCGGTTGGAGAAATCCTGGCGGCATGCTGGTAAACTTCCAAAGACTCATCCATCTTTTGTAATTCGAATAGGGCCAATCCAAGACTATTCAAAGCTTTTGGGTTATCCGGGAATTCTTCCAGTGCGGTTTTATAGAAAATCGTGGCTTTATCCCAAGCCTGGTCCCAGGCAGCTGAGTGACCCTCATTCATTAATCTCTTAAATTCATCCTCACGTCCGGTCATGTGATTCTCTTTGAAAACCTCAGGTTCGTTCAGAAATAGGTTTTAGTTCATCCCAGTTTGTACCCCATCGAGCTTCAGTTGTGAGTGGAATGCTAATGGGGTATGCATTTTCCATGACCTGCTGCACGACATGGGCTGTTTGTTCGAGTTCAATACTAGGGCATTCCAACACCAATTCATCATGCACCTGCAGGATCATTTTGCCATGCAGGTCTTCTTTTTCCAAGGCGGTTTGAATATTTAGCATGGCTAATTTCATTATATCAGCAGCGGTTCCTTGAATGGGAGCATTTATTGCTTCACGTTCTTCACGATTTTTAAGGTTTGCATTCATGTGTGTCTGCAAACCCGGGAAATACCGCCTGCGTCCCAACAAAGTCTCCACATAGCCTGTTCGTGCGACTTCCTTACGAATTCCATCCAGAAAATTTTTTACACCTGGAAAACGCTGAAAATAAGCCGCTACGAAATCTTCAGATTCGGCCAAGGTCAGATCAGTGGTGCGCGTCAATCCAAAAGAGCTCATTCCATACACCAAACCGAAGTTGATGGCTTTGGCATGACGGCGTTGTTCTTTGGTGACTTGCTCCAGAGGAATGGCATAAATAGCAGATGCAGTTGTAGCATGAATATCCTGACCTGCGCGGAAAGCTTCCAGCATAGCCTGATCATCTGCCATGTAAGCCACAATTCGCAATTCAATCTGGGAGTAATCCACAGCCACCAGAACATTTCCCGGATCAGCAACGAAACCACGCCTGACACGGCGTCCCATTTCAGTGCGAATGGGAATATTCTGAAGGTTGGGATTAGAAGACGAAAGGCGTCCGGTTACCGCTCCGGTCTGACTGAAGGATGAATGCACATGTCCAGTATGAGGGTTGATCTGGAGAGGCAGAGAATCGACATATGTTGATTTTAATTTTGTCAGTTCACGATATTCCAAGATCCAATCAACCACCGGGTGCTGACCACGCATCTCCTCCAGAACATCCGCCGAGGTGGAGTAATGACCACTGGCAGTCTTGCGACCACGATTTGGAGGTGTTAAATGCAAGGTCTCAAATAAAATAGTGGAGAGCTGTTGAGTAGAATTAAGATTAAAAGTCTTACCAACCGAAGTGAGGATCTGTCTCTCTATCGTTTCCATACTCCGGCTAAGTACTTCAGATAAACTGGAGAAATACTCGCGGTCCAACCCGATGCCTACCATTTCCATTTCAGCGAGTACGCGGATCAAAGGCAATTCCAACTCTGAAAAAAGTTGAAATGCCTTGGGGATATTCTTTAATTCCTCTTCAAGCGGTGCACGCAATCGCAGGCTTACCTCTGCGTCCATGGCAGCATAAGGAGCAACATCTGCGATGGATACTTGTGCCATGCTGATCTGATTCTTGCCTTTGCCAATCAGCTCATCAATTTGGGTCATAACCTGGTTCAGGCGAATTTCCGCCATGCTTTTCAAACCGAGGGCACGCGAGGCTGGATTAATTACCCACTCAGCAATCATACTGTCAAACGAAAGCGGATTGATGTGTAATCCATTTCTTGCCAATACGATGTAGTCATACTTCAGGTTGTGTCCCACTTTCTCAATTCGTTCGTTTTCAAGAGGATCCCGCAGCGTATTTACAACCTGATCCAGGCTCAATTGCCCCCCCTCATGATGTCCGACCGGGATATAGAAACCCTGTCCTGGTCGTGTTGAAAGGGAGATACCGACCAGTTCTGCCAGGTTTGGATCGATAGATGTTGTTTCGGTATCCACTGCGATCGTTTTTGCAATTAATAGGATCTTGGAAAGCTCTGACAATTTCAATTCAGAATCGACAATTTGAACATCCAGGTCCAATTTGCGGCGCGGAGCAGATTTAACCACCGTGACCGGCGTTTCGGTGAAAAAATCCAATTGGTGCGATGCTTGCATTAAAGGACCATCGGTTTCCCCCAATTTACGGAAACGCACCAAGAGGCTGCGAAATTCCAATTCATTGAAAAGTGATTCAACCCTGGCAGGATCATACCGATTCGGTCTGGCCTGTTCCAGGTCAATGTGAACCGGCAGGTCAACCCGGATTCGTGCCAAGTCCTGGCTCATGTAGGCTGATTCTTTTCCTGCCTCGAGTTTATTCCGCCACCGTGGTTCGATCTCATCCAAGTGAGCATAAACATTGTCCAAATCATGATATTTTTGTATCAGCATTCGGGCAGTTTTTTCTCCAACTCCCGGCACTCCAGGAATGTTATCCGATGTGTCACCCAGCAGCGCTTTATAATCCACAACTTGCCGCGGGGGTACTCCCATCTTATTTTCAACATCCTGATCTGTAATGTAATCTTTTGAATCGGATAATTTTCCCTCGGGGAGGGAGACAATGATCAGTTTATCCACCAACTGTAAAAGATCCCTGTCACCGGTGATGATCTTTACTCCCAACCCCTGGGCGGCAGCCTGTCGGGCAGCACTTCCCAGCACGTCATCTGCTTCATAACCTTCCATTTCAAGGCGAGGGATGTTGAAAGCATCCACCAATTGGCGAATGCGCTCAATTTGGGGACGCAAATCATCCGGCATCTTGGCGCGGGTGGCTTTATAATCCGGAAATAACTCATCGCGGAAGGTTTTGCCGGTATCAAAAGCTACGGCCAGGTAATCGGGTTTTTCCTGTTCAAGAATTCGAAACAGTACACTGGTGAAACCAAAGATGCCTGCAGTTGGTTCGCCTGAGGATGTCTGCCAGCGCTGACCATAAGGAGTAGCATTCAGTGCATAGTAAGTGCGATATGCCAGAGCATGGCCATCGATTAAATACAAGGTCGGGGTCATATTATTTTATTATGTTGCAGCCTTGGAGGTTGCAGGGATAAGGATAAAATTCGGGAGGGTTCAGGAAATCCCCTGCTGCATACGGGTCTGTTGAATGAAATCTTTGACCAGTTGGGCAGGATGCGGATGATTACCACCCATTAGCACATAACCAGGTGCCCAGAAGTCTCCGGAAGGATTCTCGTCTTTCAGGCGGGGGAATTCATTAAAAATCTTTTCAGAAATATGTTGGCGTACAATTCGCATAATATAACCAGGGGCGGAGGTGGGAGGCACATTGACGATCCATTGCAGATATTCCGGATATACTGACAGATATTCCAGGCGCCAAGCAAAGGCAACGCAAAGTGTTGGAACCCATTCTTTTAACCTTTCTGCCAGATCGCCCTTTAGGAAATGAGTTGGTAAGCGTGGAATCATCAGACATGCATAATCAAGGTTATAAAGCACTTGGGAGTCCGGTTCGAATATCACATGTCTACCAATTTCCGAAGAAGTATTTGTATTCGTAGTTGTGAAATTTTCCTTCTCTGGCAATGTTGATTGGTTAATATCACCAAATGAATTTTCAGAGGATGTCTTTCGGTTGAAAAGGGTTCTTGGGAAAGAATAAGTACTGTGTGTATCAATAGGAGATGAAGGTGTGGAATCGTCTGTCTCTTCTTGTGAGAGTTCAAGACCCTCTATTGGGCCAGATGATGGCACATTCGAAAAGCTGGCAGGAGCTTTATCCCCATTTTTCGGTGTTGAATCAACCATCTCATCTTCCATGTCCCCTTCTTCCTCAGGTGAAAGTGATAATGATCGAACCAACTCGGCCGTTTGTGTTCTGATTGTGCTGAAAGGTGTTTCTGAATCGAAAACAAGTGAAAGAACCATTCCCTTTGCCAAGCGGGTGGCATACATCAATTGCTCTGTGGAATTATCCCCCAGACGAATATAACGCACGAGATCACCTTCCCCCTTACTATCCCAATAACGCACCACTGCTTTCCCTAATTCGGAAGCAGCTTCCTGAGGAAGTTGGCCAGCATAAGCCCACAATTCACCATTACGGATTATGAGAGCTGCCTGAGCTAATGAACTAAGCGAGAGACCAGTTAGAATCTGGGCAGCCCGATTAACATCCTGAACAAGCCAGGGCAGCTCTTTGTCTGTGCCAGCAATAGGTTGGGATGCGTGTTTCTTTTCTACCATCACATTCACCTATTTGTGAGACGTATTTATAACAGAATATTTATATATCAAATATTTCCGTATAACTACGCGCAAATTATATTAGAAACCTAGTTTATCATGCCTTTTTGAAGAATGCAAGTGGATAAAAACATGGTAATTTTGATAATTCCAAGATTTCAGGCTATTAGAACACCTTCCATTTTTAACAACCATTCCTTGGTAGCCAACCCCTGTCCACCTCCATAACCACGCAACTTTCCATCTGCACCGATCACACGGTGGCAGGGGATGACCAGCGGCATGGGGTTGGTAGCCTCGGCCCGACCCACTGCCCGGGCTGCTCCCGGATGTTCGATTTCGACAGCGATCTCTCCATAACTGCGTGCTTCACCATAGGGGATGGAATAGGTTGCTCTCAAGACAGCTTGCTGAAAAGGTCGCAGTACCGACCAATCGATCGGGATGCTGAAATTCTTCAATTGGCCATTTAAATATTCACTCAATTCATCAAATATCAGTGCCAACCTGCCAGTATTTTTCTCCAATGGAAGTTTATAGCGTTTGGTGAGATATTCCTGGAATTTTAGCTCATTTTGTGCCCAAGACACTGCGACCAATCCAGTCTGTGAGGTTGCCAGCCAAAGATCACCCACAGGTGTATGTTTTAATTGGCCTGTGTATAATGGAAAGACTACAGGGGGTTTTTTTGTCATGATTCTCTCCCAGACCCAACGCATAAAAACCTTAATAATTGGTGACCCGGTCAATCAAACCTCGCTCGCGGGCGCGATGATCACACCAGCGGAATGCAAAAACTGCCGCAATGCCAAATATCAACGATAATATTATCAGAATACCGATCAATTCAAGATTACTGAAAGCAGCCAATGTTGGAAAAGCCTGGGCAACATTACCAACAAGTGAACGACGCAGCAGCTCGAGCCAGTAAGTGATGGGCATGGCGAACCCCACTGGTCTCAACCAGGCAGGCAGGACCTCCAAAGGAAAGATAGCGCCGCTGAAAAGGTAAAGGGCACCAGCCACACCCTCGGCAATACCAAACGAATGATGCACCAATAAAAGGGTTATGCTGCCTAACAGCAAGCCCATCAGAGCCAGCATGATGATCCCTATGAAAATGGAAAAGAAGAATAACGGAAAATTGATCTGCTGTAAAACCAAGGGAACTTTGAGAAATAATACGCCGGCAACAATTGTGATCAGGACCGAAATGGAACCGGTTAAAAATCGTGCCACACCACGCCCCAACAAGTAGATCGGAATCTTGATAGGAGCTACATACATGTATTTGAGGGTCTTATAATGTTCCCGGTCATCTATTACTGCCCATGAAACACCTCCCATGACTGCACCAACATAGATATAGAAGGCATTACCCAGGTATATGTATGGAAATAACGGATTCTGGAAATTGCCTTTGGTAATAATGCCGTACATAACAACCAGGATGGATGCAGACGCCAGAGGTTTAACAATTGAATATATTAGAAACAATAACGGGTCAGCCCAGTTGGATTCTATCTGCCAACCAAGCCAGGTAGCTATCTTGAATGAACGCCAGGTTTCAGATTTGTGTAAATTTAACATGGTTTGATCTCTCTATTATTCTTTGTCACTCTATCTCCTGTTTTCGGTCAAGCGACCTTCGCGGATGGCAAGTTTTTCCATGTAATCCAATAGCACTTTTGCACCAACAAGGAATACCACACATAAAACCGAAAGCACAATGATCTCCAACTTGACGCTCGCAAAGCCAAGTGACGGACCTGATTCAAAGATAAGCTGACGCATGGCATCCAAACCCATTGTGAGTGGGATGATGGAAGCCCCGGCTGCGATCCATAACGGGAAGCTGCTGATCGGAAAATAAAAACCTGAGACCAGGTAGATAGGTTCCTGCGCAAGGTTGGACAGATGCCAGGCTTCCCGACTTAACAACAGGAACAAAGAGGCCATCATCATACCCATACCATACAGGGCAGTCATGGACAGCATGAATACAAATATTAACTGCAGAAAACTGCTAACGGCAAATATTACATTAAAAAGAATGGTCCCTAGAAAAATAATGACCACCGCTCTCAGTGCAGTTGCAAGCATGCCACCCATAGCCATTCCAAGCAGAATAGCCATCATCTGGTTGGGAGCTATGATGTAGAGGGCCAGGTTGCCCTGTTCCTTCTCCCAATATAATTGACTGGACATGCTCCATAGAACATTCAGCCAAAAAGCTGTCATAGCACCTCCCATGACTGCAAAGCCTACATAGTCTTCGGGAGCTTGAATGGCACGGTAAACAAATACATAGGCAGAGACAGCCAGCATTGGTAGAAAAATATCAAAGAACATCCATGATTTTTCTCTCTGTTGCCCTATCAAACGCGGGTAAGCGCGTGCAATAACGGTTTTCAAGAATAACCGCCAACCGGTCACTTTTGGCAATGGTGAA
Organism: Chloroflexota bacterium; assembly: GCA_043826315.1. GTDB lineage: Bacteria > Chloroflexota > Anaerolineae > Anaerolineales > Villigracilaceae > UBA12087. The sequence goes on along the minus strand of JBDRQK010000454.1, from coordinate 3,054 downwards.
TAAATAGAATCAATTTGCTGTTGCGACTCTTCGTTATTCATTCTGTCCGCCTTTTTCAACCTCAGCAATACTGTGACCTACCAGTTTTACAAAGACATCCTCAAGGGTGGGTTCATGCTTGTTCAGATTCATGATGGTAATATTCTTATCAGTCAGAACATTGATAACCGGACCCAGGGCAGATTCTTCAACCAGCGCCAACTTAAGCAAGGCACCATCTTCCAACTCTTTCAGCGAAGCCGTATGGACTTCAGGCAAAGCTTCAAGCGCTTGACTCGATAGACCATTCAGGGGGCTGGTTCTGATCTCAAACAGGATATCTTCCTGCAAATGTCGTTTAAGGGCAGAAGGCGAATCGCATGCCAGTACACGCCCTTGATTGATGATAGCGACACGATCACACAGCTCTTCAGCTTCAACCATATAATGAGTAGTGAGCAGCAAAGTACGTTTTCTATCATCATCCAACCAGCCACGGATCAGGTGACGAACATCTCGCGAGGCACCCACATCCAATCCCAGGGTAGGTTCGTCCAAAAAAAGGACTTCAGGATCGGTCATAAAGCCACGCACGATATTCATCTTTTGGCGTAAACCCGTAGAAAGATCGGATGATTTGGTATTAATTCGGTCACCCAAACCGACCAATTTGAGTAGATCAGCAATACGTTTATTGGCTTCCCTGGAAGGCATCCCATAGAACTGTGAAAACATCCATAAATTTTCACGTATTGTTAATAATCCATAACCGGATGATTCACCCCCGGAAACCATGTTAATGCATGGGCGGACTTTCTGAGGTTCAGTTAAGACATTGTAACCAGCCACAAAGGCTTCCCCCATGCTCGGTGCCAGCAGGGTGGTCAGAATCTTGATCAGGGTGGTCTTGCCAGCACCATTTGGTCCCAACAAGCCGAACAACTCCCCCTCCTTGATCTGGATATTTACATCCGATAACGCGGTCAGTTGCTTGAGTTCTTTTTTTTCTTTTTTACTGCCACGAATTTTATAAATTCGCCCCAGCCCTTTTGTTTCAATTGCCAGTGAAGACATGTCAACTCCATTTTTTTATAAAACTATAAAAAAAACCCCCTACAGGGATTTTTCTCTCTGACCTGACAGGTTTTGAAGATAAATCCGGTACTTATGTGATAAATTTTTTTCTTAACTTCTTTACAGATACTCACACTTCAATGGTAACAATCTCAATCAGAAGTATATTTTACCTGAAATTCTCATCTTTTCGAATTAAGTAAGTTAAGAGTGACATTAAGAGGTATTGTTCTCAACCGATTTCGAATATTTACAGAATTATTGAGAAGAAATTAAATTTCTGACAATATTGTCAGCTAAACGTAGGGTAAGCGTAGGTCAGGCGTCAAGTAAGAAACCAGAGGCTGTAGTAATATCAATGCGTAGATGATTTCTCTTCTCCTCCTTTTCAAACGAGATCCGTGGTCGGCGTCCACGGATCTCATGATTCTGGCGCATGTTATAATCCCAATTTGATTAAATATCAGACTTTACGAAGAACGTCCCATAGGTAATGCAGGCTTGTATTCCATTCAGACCTGCAAGACGATGTATACCATCAATTAATAAAAGGTTCTACCCTAAATTCAACCCATCTGAATTCGCCGTGAAAAGTAAACCTCGATTATTCTACCGAATACAACAATTTAAGTTAGCTCTTTGGCCACCAACCCAGGTAGTGGAAACCGAGCAAATACGGACCTATCTCACACCTCCCCAATTAACTATTTTCCGCCGGTTGCAGAAGTCTGAGCAGTGGCATGCATTTACTGTCTTTATAAAACTTCTTGAAACCGGGCAAAAAAATCCAGACTTATTAACCGCTGCCCTTTTGCATGATATTGGCAAGATCCACTATCCGCTGGAAATCTGGGAGCGTGTCTTTATCGTACTGGTAAAACGCGCTGCCCCACACCTTGTATCACGCTGGGGGCAGGATAAGCCCCAAGGATTATCCAAGCCTTTTGTTGTAGCCTGCCACCACGCAGAGTGGGGGGCTGAACTGGCTACCAGAGCAGGAGCTTCCAAATTGACAACTGACCTGATCCGCCGACATGAAAAACGTGTTGATGAAACCAGCTCTTCTCGAACGGATCGAATATTGCGCATGTTGCAGCAGGCAGACAATTCAAGCTGAAGGAGAGAATTACCATGAGCATACAGATCACAATTCTTGGACTTGACAAAATCGGCGCATCAGCAGGCTTGGGGCTTGGACGACATTCCGATCAAGTTGAACGCACCGGCTTTGACCATAAGCATGCCACAGCATTACACGCCAGGAAGATCCATGCAGTGGATCGTGCTGAGCTTAATCTACCCAAAAGTATTAAACAAGCAGATGTCATTTTTCTGGCAATGCCACTTAACCTTTTAAAGGAAACATTAAGAACCATTGCTTCTGATGTGCGCACCGGAGTTGTCATACTTGATACTTCTCCAGCCAAGTTAAATGTTGCAGCCTGGGTCAGTGAGCTTTTTTCTACCAAATATCATTATGTGGGCATAACCCCGCTATTGAATTCTCATTATTTGAACAACCAGGACGAATCCATCCAGTCTGCATCCCCAGACCTGTTTGATGACAGTCTCATGGGTATCGCTTCTCCCGCTGGAACAGATCCCGCAGCCATAAAATTGGCAGCAGATCTGTCTGGTTTGTTGGGAGCCACACCTTTTTTCTGCGATATGGCTGAAATGGATGGTTTTGCTGCTTCAACCCGCCTGCTGCCTCAATTGGTCTCCACCGCCTTGCTCAACGCCACACTTAATCAACCCGGGTGGATGGATGCCAGTAAATTTACAGGGGCGGAATATACCGCTGCCAGTGCAGGAATCGCCGGGCGTGAAGAAAGCACCTCTTTGTGTGAAGCTGTCCTGTTAAACAAAACCAATCTTCTGCGAAGCCTGGATGGAATGTTGGCGGCTTTATATGCTTTGCGGGATGATGTTGAAAATGATCAAACCAGACAACTTGAATTAAAATTGGAGAGCGCCAGGGATGGACGCATGAAGTGGTGG
>JBDRQK010000453.1:0-3960 GCA_043826315.1 Chloroflexota bacterium | reverse complement strand
AAAACCTCGGTTATATCCACATTGACCGGGCAGGATTCCACACAGCGACCACAGCCGGTGCAGGATGAGCTTTCCTGCAGGTCATATTGTGAAGCATAGTAAAGAAATTTACACAGGAAACGGTTGCGAAGACGTTCGCTCTTTTCAGAGCGTGGTCGATGGCCGCCTGCCACCATGCGGTAATTTGCACCAGTGCACGAATCCCAGCATCGCAGCCTTTCAAACTCCCCCTTGCCCTGAGCCGGTTCATCCCGTGTAATAAAGCATCGGCAGGTCGGGCAGACGTAGGCACAAATCCGGCAGCTCAGGCAGCGATCCGAAATCTCCTGCCAATAGTCATCACTAAAATGAGCTGCCCAGTTCACAGATTCTGGATTGGGGAATTGTTGCTCTGGGTAACTATAGACTGGTTTATCCACTTCCTCTGTCTCGAAGGTCACTCCTTCCAACAACTCTTGCCCTTTCAAGGTAACTGCCTCTAGCACATACCTGTTTTCTGTCTCATAGAGCATGATATCCATGTGGGTACTTTCATCCGGCGAGCCTCCCACGCTGGTGCAGAAACAGCTTGGTTGTTGTGACTGGCATGCCATCCCGACCAGGACACTATTCTTTCGCCTGGTTTCATAATAAGGATCCACCGGTTCTTTATTAATGAAAGAGGCATCCAGGATATGCAATCCGTGAGCATCACATGGTCGTACTCCAAAGATCACCTGTTTCCCTTTCGGTAAGGTTGCACTCACCTGTACTTTTCCCCCTTCCTTTTGAATGGATAGAAGGCTATCTGTGATCGGGAAGAAAGCGTCTTTTACCGACATTTCAGTCCTGGTGAAACCCCAGGCAATATCCCCGCTATCCTGGACAGGTCGGTATAACAATACACCGGATACATCCACAGGAGCTATCAATGTTTGCTCACCAGCCAGGGCATCCAGCCATCGTTTCAGTTCAACATGTGAGATCTGTTTCATATCAGCCTTCCTTGTATTCGCCAGCGAGAACAGTGACTACCGGGGACAGAACAGGTTCCATACCCGCTACATGACCAAAATTCTTTTCCATTTCCTGGGCTAATTTCATGTTGAGAAGGCTGATAGGGATATCCATCGGGCATACCCGTTCACATTCATTGCAACCGATACACCTGCCTGCCAGGTGGTACGCCCGGCCCAGGTGGAAAGCCCGTTTTTCGTTCATTCCAACACCCAGCCCAACCCACAGGGAGTCATCCCGCTCATAAAGGCATGTCGGGCAGGTACAAACCGGGCAACCCTGTCGGCAGGCATAACAACGGATGCAGCGATCGAACTGGCTCAACCAGTATTCCATTCTCTCGTGGGGTGACATCGCTTCGATCTCCAATAAGGCTGGGTTTTCAGGAACCAATCGGCTATCCACAGGTTCACCCACAAGAGTATCGTAAATAACAGGGTTTGGAGTTTTGCATTCTTCACAACGTTTACGCAAATTTCCATGCAGGTTCCGAACACCTTCGCAGGTTACCCCGATGACATGGATATGTTCACGTTTAAATTGGCTTTCTGCCAGTTGCACATTTAACGCCCGGCTGTCGCAAGGTTTGACAACAATAGCAACCGGTTTGAGTTCTTTAATTTTGGGTGGGCGCAATTTAACATCCAGGTAGGTGGTCAGGTTATAAACACAATCCGGGTTCCACACCAGTCGGTCTGCATCTTCTTCAGAATAAATGAAAGCCGGGCGGGTCTTTCCACGTGGTCCAACCTCATATCCAATGACACAACCCACCTGGCCACTCGACAGTAATTCTCTGGCTTTTGTGCGAATGGAATCGGTTTTTGAGGCGCAATCATTCAACTCAAAGGGGGTGGAAGCCCTGGATGCCATTAGCTGTCGGTTGATTTCCACTTGCTGGTTTTTGGATACCTTCCAGTGAACTGGACCAAGCGCACGCACCTGGTTCACAAATTCTGTAGTAATGTGCGAATAACGTTCCCCTTCAGAAGCCGACACCCAATCCAGGTGCAGACGCCCGGGTTCCAGACCTACAAATCCCACCAATTCGCGTAACAAGGGCAGGCGTTTAGCGGTACGATGGTTGCCAGTATCGTAATGACATTCACCAATATGACAACCCAGTACCAGAACACCATCCGCACCTTGATCGAAAGCTTTCATGACCAATTCCGGTGAGACACGTCCCGAGCAGGGAACTCGGATTGCTCGCAAGTTGGCGGGTGATTTCAAACGGGCAATACCCGCCGTATCTGCTCCCGTATAAGAACACCATGTACATAAAAAGGCGACAATTCTTGGTTCAAAAGTCACGGGTCCACCTCCTACAATTTCACTGCTGATCTTCAGTGAGCACTCCAACCAGCTCATGTATGATCTGCCGGTCCTCATAATGGATCAAGGTAATTGCTTTGTTCCTGCAAGCTGCCGCACAAGTGCCGCAGCCTTTGCACAGAAAACTATTAACTACGGATGTTCGGTTTTCTACCTGGATGCTGCCATATGGGCAGGCTTCAGCACATAAACCACAACCGGTGCACAGAACCTTGTTAACTTCAGCAATGACAGGATCCAGCGCAATGGTACCTTGATCGATCAAAGACAATGCTGCTGCAGCTGCCGCACCCGCCTGTGCAACGCTGTCGGGGATATCTTTGGGAGACTGACAGGTTCCAGCCAGGTAAATACCTTCGCTGACTGTCTCCACAGGTGCCAGTTTCGGGTGTTTTTCCTGGAAGAATCCGCTTCCGCTCCGGCTTATTCCAAAGGTTCCAGCCACATGAGCTGCATCTGCCTGGGGTTCAAAACCGGTCGCCAGGATCACCATATCAACCTCAATATGATCTGGCTGGTTAAAGAATGCTTCCTCCCAATTGACAAGCAGCTTCTTGCCTTTTTTCTTGATCCCTTTCACCCGACCATGATAGAAATTCACACCCATCTTTTCAGTACGGTTGAAAAATTCTTCATAGCCTTTACCAAACGAACGCATATCCCGGTATACCTCATACACTTCCGCACCTACGTATTCATGCACAAGCTGGGAAAGTTTTAACGAGTACATACAACAGGCTCGCGAACAATATTCATGATATTTTTTGTCGCGGCTGCCAACACAGTGCAATACTGCCACCGATTTGGGTGCCTGCCCATTCTTTAAGGTAACCTTTCCTGCTGTCGGTCCACTTGAATTAATGAGCCGCTCAAATTCCATGGCTGTCACGACATTATCCAACACCCCATAACCTAATTCAGGCGCAATGGATGGATCAAAATCCTTGAAACCTGTTGCCAGAATGATCGTTCCAACATTTACATCGAGGATCTCATCCTGCATATCATGATTGATGGCACCCCGGTCACAGGCTGCCACACACTCCAAGCACTCTGAGCAAGCTCCACAGTTCAGGCAGCGCTCCGCTTCAGCCAGGGCTTCCGCTTCGGTCATGGGCAGGTCTACTTCACGGAAGTTGTTTACTCTATCCTCAACTGGCAGGGTTCTCACTAACGAGCGAGAATTCGAAGATGCCTTTCCTTCCTTTATCCGGGAAGCGACTTCATCCTTATCCAGGCGGCTAACTGGCATTCTATATGGTTCGGGAACTCCCCCACCTGTCTGAGACAGGTAACGGTCTACAGATCTACCAATGTGATGACCTTCACCAACGGCATCCACAACAAAGGTTGTCATTCCGCGTCTTACATCCCCGGCAACAAAAACACCGGGTAGAGTGGTCATCAAATTCTCATCGGACCAAAGTCCATCCGGGTAACGTGTGGCAATACTGCCATCCCGCGGCAGAAAGCTGAAATCTGGCCATTGTCCCACTGCCCAGATGATCAAGTTTCCTGGGATGATATGATCTGTGCCAGGAATTTCCTGCACCTGCCGCTTGCCCTTTACGATTTCACCCACACGTGCTTCCAGACAAAGCACGCCTATGATCTTATTGTTTTTAATGA
>JBDRQK010000452.1:0-2117 GCA_043826315.1 Chloroflexota bacterium | reverse complement strand
CGTAAAAGGCGGATTATTAAAGGTCAATAAACCGAACCTTTCCAGGGATGTTGTGGCCAGGCGTCTTAAGCCTGAAAACATCACCTGTGCAAAGTGCCTCAAACAATTTGAAAAGGAGGGGGTATGAAACTGCTCTGCCTGATATGCGGGAATTACACATATTTTGAAACCGAGATTACCACCGTCAAGGAAATAACCACAAATGATGGTCATGTTATTATCGATAACGCCCTGTTTCCGGACTTTGATTATACGGAAGATACTGTACGGGAGAATCTCAAAGACATTGTGGATTATGTCCTGAAACAAGATGACTCGTCACTAGCCTTTGATAGAGAAACCGAGACCTACTACAACAGGCATATTTCCTGTGCGAGGTGCGGCAGTCCGAAAGTGACCAAACCATTCCGGCCCAAGCCGCGTACTATTTCTCTGGATCAGGAGTTGGAAGAAAATAGAAAAGAATTTGAATACATACGAAAGGAGCAACACGAAAATGAAAATAATCTGCCCCAGTTGTGGCAACCCTAAATCCTTCCTGATCCCATTATGGGTGAGATGTACCTTTAAGTTCAACGAAGATGGAACACTGTCGATTCTGCATGTCCGACAACTGGAATCACTGGAAGACAAGATTGTCGACCAGGGTAAGACATCTTTTGCCATTACCTGTAAGGAATGCGGAGGTGATGCAAAGGTTACGCTGAATGAGTATGAAATGCTGGATCAAGAAAAAGAGCAGTGTGCTGCATTGGAGGCGTTATGACAGTCGATGATTATAAACAGCAGATTACCCTCAGGATCAAGGATGAAATCAACAGATGGATTGACGAACTCAAAGAAAAAGACAAGGAATTATTACTCACAAAACAGTGGAGCATCCACTTCCCCAAAGGTTTTAAAGCAGGATTCAACTCATTACCAGTGATCACCAACTCAAAGGATGGGAAGTATTTGGTAGGTGAAGTCGGATTTGTGCTTCCGGAGTCTCTGGAACTGGATATGGATTCCATTGAATTAACTCTGAAAAATGAACCTTATCAGGAGGATCAAAAGAGAGTCTCCCGGCATACTTCATTAAATGATCCTTTGGATATCCTAAACGGCATCATAATCAATATCAACTCTTTCCTGCAGGGGCTGTCCCCCACATCGAACACCCTCAAGCCCCTCAACATGCGGCCCCTGGGAACTAACCCACTCCCCGGGGCTGCACCCTCACAAAACATCCGGATCAATTCTAATGATACCAGTGACATTGACAGTATTCGCAAGATATTACTCCAAAGCAGTTATCTGCCGGACTGGTTCAAGACTATTGATTCGAGGGAAATCCGGGAGCAACTACTGTCCAAAATTGCAGAATCACTGGCTCATTATCAGAAGCAAATCGGGCATTCTGTGGACTTAAATGAGTTCTTCGAGAAGTACACTGAAATGCTCCTGAAACAAGATAAACTCTATCATTACTGTAAGTACAAATCAAAACCAGTAGAACTGGATTCCGATCAGCATTGTACTGAAAACTACTGTAGTAAAAAACCATATCATAACGAGTGTCCCAACGCCACATTGCGTTTTGGAATAAAACCAACAACCTAATTTATGAGGTAGATATGTTACACGAATTAAGGGCCTTTCTGCCAATGGCGGAAAAGGTCAAAGCCCGCAATCCCACATTAACCATTCTCAATTACCTATGTGTTGAGAACGGCTCAATGCGGCTTACTGACCTGGAAACGACAATTATTATTCCCGTTGATGATGAGCGGTCCTACACGCTGCCCATTGCTATAATGAAACAGATATTCAAGCAACGGCCCTCCAGTCTGGATATTCAACCCATGGAAGACAACAAAATGAAGGTCCTGTTTGATGGGCATAGTGTTACTTTTCCGGTAATGGATATTGCGGAATATCCATCGGTTCCCAAAGAAACCTTTAAAAAGGTAGCAATCTGGCCCAAAGAGATCTTTCTGCAACTGTTTAAGCAGTTGGACTTTGTGTCCGAGGATGAATTGAAACCCGCGTTGATGGGTGTCTGGGTCAAACAGGATCAGACTATGACGTCCTGTGCCACCGATGGCCATTTGATGGAGTTTGCGGAAAACCTTCAG
>JBDRQK010000451.1:0-3430 GCA_043826315.1 Chloroflexota bacterium | reverse complement strand
CTATGAGTGTGGTGGTGGAATCATCAATGATCGTCCGGTCAAAGCCATAATGGCGGCTGGCGCTTCTTCATCCATTATAAAAGTGGACGACAAGGTTCTTGATACTCCCCTGGATTATGCTTCGGTACGCACGCTGGATGCCGACCTGGGTTCAGCCTCGGTCATCGTGATCGATGACACTGTCAGCATTGAATGGGTCATTTCAAAAACTGTTGAATTCTTCAAACATGAATCCTGCGGTAAATGTACCCCCTGCCGTGAAGGAAATTATTGGATGAAGCACCTGATCGAACGCATGGAAGCCGGCGAGGCTGTTGAAGCCAACACCGAACTTCTGTTGAGTGTTGCCAAACAAATGCAAAACAAGTGTCTATGTGCTCTAGGTGAGTTCGCCACAATGGCAGTTGTATCTGGCATCGAGCGATTCCCGGATGACTTTTCAGCCTCCAGTATTGGAGGTGGACATGACTAAACAACTTGTATCTCTGATAATTGACGGGCAGCCTGTCAGTGTGCCGGCTGGGACGTTGATCGTTGATGCCGCCAAACAGATTGGTATTGACATCCCGGTTTTCTGCTACCATCCCAAAATGGAACCGGTTGGTATGTGTCGTATGTGCCTGGTGGAAGTCGGGCGACCGGTCATTGACCGGGCCAGTGGGCAGCCTCTCATCGAAGATGGCAAGCCGAAGATCCAATTTGGCGCTAAGCTTGAGACGGCCTGTACCACACCTGTTTCGGAAGGCATGCAGGTCTTAGGTATGTCTGAAAAGGCTCGCACAGGTCAGAAGGAGATCATCGAATTCCTGCTCACTTCGCACCCACTGGATTGCCCGGTCTGCGACAAGGGCGGAGAATGCCCATTGCAGAATCTGACCATTGAACACGGTTCAACGGAGAGCCGCTTCAAATTTGAGGACAAACAACACCAGGAGAAGCATGTCCCTCTTGGAGACTTGATATGGCTGGATCGTGAACGCTGCATTCAATGCGCACGTTGTATCCGCTTTCAGGATGAGATCGTGGGCGATTCGGTCCTGGGTTTCTTCAGCCGCGGTCGTACCACGGATATTGTCACTTACTCAGAGCCTGGTTTTGATTCGATCTTCTCTGGTAATACATCTGATATCTGCCCGGTAGGCGCACTTACCACAGTGGATTTCCGCTTTGGTGCCCGCCCTTGGGAGATGAACTCGGCTGCTTCCATATGCACACACTGTGCGGTAGGTTGCAATACCACGATCAATGTACGCCGTGAAGCCAGTTCCAATGGCAGGATGATGATAAAACGTGTCATGCCGCGCCAAAATGAACAGGTAAACGAGATCTGGCTTTGTGATAAAGGTCGTTTTGCCCATCATTTCAGTGCCAGCCCGGCAAGATTGGCAAAACCTCTTATCCGCATCGGAGATCAACTCAGCGAAAGTTCTTGGGAAGAAGCCCTTAACCTGGCTGGAGGTTATCTGAAAGAAGTCCAACAGGATTTCCTAGTCCTGGCTGGAGGACGGTTGGCTAATGAAGACTTGTTCAATTTGAAGGCATTGGCTGATGGATTAGGTGGCAAGGCTCTTCTATACTCTCATATGGGTGGAGGTAGTTTCACAACCCAAATTGGTATGAGCAAGGATGCCAACTTTGGAGAGATGGGTGCGGAAACCTGTATTCTGGTGGTTGCCTCCGACTTGTATAATGAAGCACCACTCTGGTATCTGCGTATCAAACAGGCTTCTGAACGGGGTGCGACCCTGATCGTGGCTGGCGGGCGTGAGACCAAACTTGAAAAATTCGCCTCCCATGTAATTCGCTATGCATATGGTGATGAGTCCCCAACCATCCAATCCCTGCAGGACTCCAAAGCGGGACAGGCAGCTGCACAGGCGATTGCCTCGGCTCAGAATTTGGTGGTCCTTTATGGAAGTGACGGATTGGGTCTGGAAGGGTCAACCTCTTTGGCAGAAGCCTGTACTGGACTGCTGGTAAAGACCAGCCATGCTGGAAAAGATGGCAGTGCTTTGATCGGTGTCTGGACGCATGCCAACGACCAGGGTGCCTGGGAAATGGGTTTCCAGACCATCCCAGATCTGACAACTACCTTTGACAATAAACTGGTTTATATTGTCGCCTGTGATCCTGCTGGAGATGACCCTGCACTGGCTGAAGCGTTGAAAACTGCCAGGTTTGTGATCGTCCAGGAACTCATCCAGACGGAAACAAGCCGTCTGGCGAATGTGGTTTTACCTGCCCAGGCTTTCTCAGAGCGGGAGGGATCATTCACCTCCGGTGAGCGCCGTGTGCAGCGCTTCTACCCGGCTGTTCCAGCACTTGGTGAATCACGACCGGATTTTGCCATCACTGCCAGCCTTACCCGGCAAGCCGGTCTTGAAATGGAAGGCATTTCAGCTTTGAAGATAATGAATTTGATCGCTGCTAAATATAAATCATTCGAAGACATTTCCTACGCGAGCCTGGCAGAAGTAAGTCCACAATGGCCGTTGGTAGGGCGAGGAGATGTTTATTATGGCGGCACTACATACGCCAATACCCAGGGTTTGGGTAAACGATTGGCTCTGTCGAAGAAAGAAGTCAATATGACCGGTTTGAAACTCTTTAACGCCAAACGCCCGAACGATTCCGAATTATTGGCAGTCCCTGTCAGTCAACTTTACGACCGCGGTATGACCGTTCTTCCGTCAACGATCCTGCATGCGCATATTGGTGATGCCAGCATAACCCTGCATCCCGACACAGCCAGGCGTTTCAAGGTTGAGATGGGCAGTACATGTGAGTTGACAGTTAATGGCATGGCAACCATGGTTAAGGTACTCGTTGACGAGAAAGTACCCGCTTCTGTCGCACTCCTGCCGCGCAGTATGGGAATATCCATCAATGCTCCGGCAGCCGTCAATTTGAAAGCTGTCTCAGGAAAGTCGTCGATGGACTTTACTTTGATACTTCAATGGGTCATCAAAGGAATTGACTTGACACTGTAACTGTTGGGAGGCTTTGCCTACCTGACGCTGTATGAGCGCAGAGCACTGGCTCGAATTCAGTCCCGTATCGGTCCAAACCGGGCAGGCCCGTTTGGCATCCTGCAGCCAATTGCAGATGCAGTCAAGTTGATCTTCAAAGAAGAATTAACCCCGGCTCTGGCGGATAAACTATTATTCCTCCTGGCTCCAGTATTAACAGTAGTTCCGGCTATCGTCATCACGGCTGTGGTGCCGTGGGGTAAACAACCCTTCAACCTGTTCGGGAGAACAATAACACCCTATATTGCGGATATTAATGTTGGTGTGCTTTATATCATGTCCATTGCTTCCATTGCGGTGTATGGTATTGTCCTGGCGGGGTGGTCGTCCAACAACAAATATGCCATGATGGGCGGACTGCGCTCATCAGCCCAGATGATCTCTTATGAATTAACACTGGG
>JBDRQK010000450.1:0-8620 GCA_043826315.1 Chloroflexota bacterium | reverse complement strand
CCAAGTGCCAGGATTCCTGATAGAGGGAAAGTGAACAGGCATAGAAGAATTCTCCGTCTTGATGGGATCTGCATTGTTTCTCCTTTCATTGTGTCCAACTTGTGGAAAATGGATTTTTAATGCTGCTGCCAACCTGTTTATCACCCTGGGTGAGGTTGATCAATAGGATTATTATACTTATATATCAATAAATTTTAGTATTTTTGTGTGTCAGATCTGTAACAACCTGCAACCACAGCATAACATCCCTGCATTAGGGATGTAACACCGGTCTCTTAGAATTCATTGTAATCAGGGAACCAATGTTATTCGGAACTCGTCCGAATACAAGTTCCTGTTCAATTGAAAAAAAGGAGACTGAGATGAAAGAAAGATTTGGAACGGTAAGTGAAAAGAGATTGTCGCCAGGGTTGTTCCTGGTCCTGGTGGTCACACTTGCAGCCATGCTCTTGAGCGGATGTGGCATTGTCCCAGCGCTGGGGATCCTGGCACCTGTGGGCAAAAATGTCAATGCTGATGAAAGTGTGCCCCCGGTATTTGTACCTGAAGCCATCCGTAACACTGCGTTGCTTTTTATCCAAGAGAGTTTTGACCAGATCGAACTTCCCGGCTTTCAAGATTGGGATGTCGGTGGCTTCTTATCCGGAGCTTCTGGTGAATCGATGACGTATCAATTCAATGCGCCCGGTTGGATTACCAGGATTTCCTTCCCATCGGATTCAACTGAATCCACGATCTATATCGTTAATATTCAAGGTGGAACCCAAAATTTTTCCTGGGAAGGCATGGTCAATGGGTTGGGGCAGGCTGTCACAACAAAGGTAACTTTTGATGATATTGTTCCACCAGCAGCATTCCTCCATTACCAGGATGACGACTTCAGACTCGCTCTGGATTACCCTGCAGATTGGACACTGTCAGTGGAATCCATAAGAGGTAGCGGATCTTCAACCGCCAAAGCTTTACGTTTTGACAAGGATTCTTATACAGTCGTGGTCTACTACAAATATACCTGGGACGAATTTATCTTGGGTGGGGAGCTTCCACTTGGAGATGTCGTCGATAGAGGTTTGGTTACCTTCCTGGGACGCTCCGTAACACGGCATTATGTCGTTCACGATGGCAAAGACAAAGTTTTGTTCTTTGGTGGAAAATTCGAAGAACTGGAGTTTATCGTGGAAGCTGGTGCTTCTCCAACAAGCGGTGAAATTTATTACGACATTGATCTCCCCGAATCCTTGCAGGCTGAAGTTGATCAGATCGTTGCAGGTCTCGTCCGTACCGGAAGCCCCATACCTGCCCCCATACCAACTTCCATCCCACCCACACCGGAAGTTAAGTCCTATTGTGACTGGGCAACCTTTCTTGCGGATGTGACCATTCCGGATGGCACCACGATCAAAACCGGAACGACATTTGTAAAGACCTGGCGGTTGAAGAACAGGGGCAACTGCACCTGGAGTCCGGATTATGCCCTGGTATTTTCCAGCGGTTCCCAGATGGGTGGAACGGTTGCGGTCAAACTGCCGGGTTACGTTGCCCCTGGAGAAACTGTCGATGTATCTGTTGCCTTAACCTCTCCGGAAGTACCTGGAAGTTATCGTGGCTATTGGATGCTTCGGAATGCATCTGGAGTCCTATTCGGTTATGGCGAAAGCGCTAACAAGGCATTTTTTGTGGATATACGTTCGGTGGATAATTCTCTGGCATCCGTCGCCGGGAAGATCTGCTTCCCCGGATCGCACATTCCCCCCATGAACCTCTACCTTCAAAACATGGATAATAACAAGCTCACCAGAATATCCATCCTTGAAAACCAGTTGTCCTACCACGTTCAAGTGGAACCGGGCAATTACCTGGCTTATGCCTGGACGCTTAATTTTGAAATAGCCGGCGGGTACACTCTGCCCGATCACAGGCTTGATGCATTTCGAACCTATGCTGGTAAAACCACAGGCGGGATTGATATCTGTGACTGGTACGTTGAACCCGGGACGATTCCGCTGCCTTCCCCCGAAAATTATGGCACCATCTCCGGAAAATTATCGTTCCCCAGCGAACAGATCCCGCCCTTGAGAATCGTTGCGTTCGATATCTACAGCAATGCTTACTATTCAGTGGATACTACTACCAATCAACAGACCTATGCGATCTCTAATCTGCCTCCCGGTTACTATAAGGTAGTAGCTTTTGTAAAAGATGGCGAACTGGCGGGGGGATACTCGGAATATGTAAAGTGTGGATTCAATAATGAATGTCCTCATGATCTGGTGGTCGTTTATATTACCCCAGGGCAGACGGTCAGCAATATTGACCCGGGAGACTGGTATGCACCTGAAGGCAGCTTCCCTCCGGATCCAACCAGGTGAATAATAATGCGAATTCATCCTTCAAACAAAATTGAGGTTATTCATGAAAAAAATGATCCTCGTAATGGTATTCGCCAGCTTGATGTTGACAACCGGATGCAATCAAATTCTACAAGTCAGGTTCGTAATGCCATCTTTCCTGGAGCCCTATTATGAGTGGATAATAAAATTCCCGGATCTACAAAGCGACCCCTTCCAACCTGCTCCAACAGAAATGTGGAAAGAAAACAATGCAGCCATAAATTTGCACCATATTTCATATAACTTGATGATATATTAGACAAATTGAACTATATTTGGGAGAATGATCATGAACAAACAATTAATAAAACATCTACCAGTTCTATTCATAGCAATAGTGACACTTGCATGTGGAAGCGTCCAGGTAGGCCTGGTGACCCCAACATCCGTAGATCTTCCGGGTGATGATGTAAATATTCAAGATCCGGCTGCAACAAGCGTTGGCACAGATCAGAATGTTGAAGATTATTCCAGCCTATGGGTTGAATATTGGGATCCAAGATACAATTATGGTGTAGCTCTGCCATCCCATTGGGTCGTCAATCCCACCCCGACAGATTCGGTAGGTGGAGGTTCCATGTCCGCCAGGAATTACACCAATGAATATCGTACTGCTTATTCCGTCAAAGGCAATTGGGTGGGGGGAGAGCCTCCGGAGGGTGTGGTTGCCCTGGAATTTGTAGCTTTTGAAGGTGTTCTTCCCGAACAATCGGTTGAAGTAGCTATCAATAGTTTTCTAGGCGGAGAACAATCGGTCATATTATCTGTCGACGAGGTTACGATCGGCAGGCATTTAGCCTATCAGGTCAATGAAGCCAATATAAATGACTCAAGCGATACCTGGCATACTTTTGTATTTCGTATCAAGCCTGAGATCATGCTCCTGGTGGTTGCATATCCACAGGATCGGATCGAGCTGGCAGATGTCCAGGCGATTCTGGGTTCGATCTCCTTTTCGAAGAGTGAACCGATCACCAAACCAAAGATCGCCCCTTTCCCGCCTTTGGTCATCGGTGATATTCCTGTTCTACCAACCAGCACGCCACTCCCGGAGGGTGCCTGTGATCCGGGAAATTTGAGCACGGCTGAAGACATGCAGGATGCATTAAGCTACAACCTCGAGACCGGTAACTATTCTCCATTCTCCTACATGATGGGGAACCCGTTTGTGATCGGTTACTGGGCTGGCGAGGGAGTGTCCCTATCGCGCGAGGAGGCCCTGGATCAGCTGAAATCTTATTATCTGCCCTCACCTGAAAATGTGGTCAATATCACCGACCCGGCGCTTTTTCCCGACCTGGGTAATGTAAATTTTCTTGATATGTGGGATCCGAAGGTTGACGTGGTCGCAGCCCTGTACAGCCAGGGCTGGGGAGCAGACGGGCTTGGCGAAGCCATGCTTGCCATCGCCCGTTGCAGCCAAGGTGGAAACGATTCTTACTACTGGTATGGTGTGATAATTGCAGGCGCAGGTTTCGATATCTACTAAAGGCTGAAGAGACCTTCCAGGAAGAAAAACTAAGAGAAAGGGTCCATCTCAATCGTATGCAATAGATCATCCGGAACCGAGGAGCAGATCCGGGTGATCTTTAAATAAATTCGAGAGGAATAATCGTGCCAGCGGCTTGTTCTCGAGTATTGTGCTAGAATTAAAAGAAAGATAACCGGAATACTGGAAAAACCCTTATGTCCAAAGATACTCACATTTTATTGGTTGATGATGAATCTGCCATAACCGAGAATCTAACGCCATTTCTAATGCGTTCTGGTTTTGAAGTCAGCGTGGCTTCCAATGGTGAAGAAGCCATAAAGAAACTTGGGGCAGAAGATATCGATCTCATCGTCAGTGATGTGCTGATGCCAAAAATGGATGGGCGTGAGCTGTTGAGGTCATTGCGCCGGGATGACAATTGGATGCCCATCATCCTGTTGACGCAGGTCGGTGAAGCCTTCGAAAGAGCCATGGCCCTCGAAGAAGGTGCGGATGATTACATTAACAAACCTTTCGAACCACATGAGCTGGTTGCCCGTATCCGGGCAGTACTACGTCGGGCAAAACCCGGCAAACCACCTCTCTCTGCAGCCTGGCACATCACCTGTGGAGATCTCAGTTTTGACCGAAAAGCCAGACGGGCTTATCTCCAGGCGGATGAAATCGTATTAACTCCAAAAGCGCTGGTCCTGCTTGAATACCTGATGACACATCCGGATGAATTGGTTACCCGTGAAAGACTCCTGGATGTGGTCTGGGGGTGGGACTACCCGGTTGGGTCTCGGGCAGTTGATACGCGTGTGGCTGAACTGCGCCGTGTTCTAAAGGATGATGCTGTCCAACCGCGCTTTATTGAAACCGTACCCGGGCAAGGTTATCGTTTCTCATCTGACGTGGAAGCCCGTTGATGAACAGGCGTTGGTGGTGGGCAGCCCTACCTTTTAGCATTGGATTGATTTCAGCCCTGGTCATTATCCTGACTGATGCACCCGATCCATTATTATATATTCAAGCAGACCTGGGAACAGTGGTGTTTGGGGTCGGTTTGGCCTTCTCTATTTTAGTGGCTATTGGTATGGTGGTACTTGATCAGATCGATAAAACCAAAAGAAAGGTCGCCATCCAATATTCCAAAGATAGACGCCGTTTTCTGCAGCGCCTTGACCATGAACTGAAGAATCCCTTGACAGCCATCCTGGCTGGTCTGGCAAATCTCACCATAAACGAGACTCCTTCAGACCGGTCTTCCAGCCTGAAAAGCGTTCAAAGCCAGGTGGATCGGCTTCGCCGTCTGGTTGCTGAACTCCGAAAACTGGCAGAATTGGAAACGCGTTCGTTGGACACCGATCCCATCAACCTGGATGAACTATTGGAAGATGCCTTTTCCCTGGCAAAGGATAATCCTGATGCCGGTAATAGAACGCTCACCTTCTCAACTCCGCGTGCTCCCTGGCCGCTTCCTACAATAAATGGGGATCGGGATCTGTTGATCCTTGCCATTCATAATCTGCTGGACAATGCCATAAAATTCACACGCCCCGGAGATACCATCGAAATGAGAGCGTTCGAAGATAATTCGGGTGTGGTATTGGAAGTAGCCGATACCGGACCAGGCATCCCTGTGGAAGATCAAGACCATGTTTGGGAAGAACTTTATCGCGGCAACAGTGCACGCGGCATACCTGGCAGCGGACTGGGACTGGCACTGACACAAGCCATCATTTTCAGGCATGGGGGAACCATCAACCTGCGCTCACGGGCGGGTGAAGGCACGGTGTTCACTGTACGCTTACCGACCTGAAGAGAGAGATGCATATATGGCTTCATAGGTTGTATCCACCAGCCGAGAATTGTTCTTACCCTTCTGCTCCATGATTAAAGTTCTCTTCCTTACTGCTGCAATTGTATTATCGTTAATATTATCGTTAATATGTACATCATTATCGATTTGATTTCAAGAGGCAATGTTACATTTGGCAGACACCTTATTCATTAGCTTACTGCAGCTGTTGAACGGGTTGAATCACAAAGAAAATTGTGGCTGTTAATATTTTCTTGCTCGCACCAGAACCTGCCTGTCCTCTTGATTGGATCCCGAACAGGGGCAAAAGTTTCCACACCGCCAAAGAACAAGAATGGTGGTTCGCAAGGACATGGCAGTACAAAAACCTTTTATGTAAATTTTATGATTTATTCCCAAGTTACCGGATCATCATCCCCCCAAAACATCAAGATCCAATAATCCTTGAAGAGGTTAATAACCTTCGCCAGGTTAAGTTTGTACATTCATGGGTTGAATATATCCCACTCCCCTGACCTTGCGAGGAAGGTTGCTTTAAGGCACAATACGGGTGGAGGCATTCCTTGAAAATATTAGCCATCAGCGATATGGTCGTTGAGCGTTTGTACACTGCCCCGATCGCAGAGCTTTTCAGCGAGGTGGACCTGATCCTCGCGTGTGGCGACCTGCCCTATGAGTACCTGGAGTACCTGGTCACGATGAGCCATGTGCCCGTGCTATATGTCCCCGGCAATCACGACCCGCAATATGACCCAAAGAATGCGGCCGCGCGGGCGGAGGGCTGTGACCATCTTGATCTAAAGGTCCAAACGGTCAAAGGTCTGAACCTGGCCGGGCTGGGTGGCAGCATTCGTTATAAACCCGCATCCCCCAACCAGTACTCCCAGGCGGAGATGTACCTGCGCACCGTATCGTTGTTGCCCAAACTGCTCTTTCAAAGGATGCAGACCGGCAGGAAACTGGATATCATGATCGCCCATTCGCCCCCATTCGGCATCAACGATGACGATGATCGCGCTCATATCGGTTTCCTGGCTTTCCGAGACCTTATCCGCATCTACCAACCGCGCTATTTCCTGCATGGACATACCCTGGTTTACAAGAGCAACCTGCAACCCTCGCTGGTACAAGTGGGCTCCACGAAGGTCATCAATATCTACCCCTACCGATTGCTGGAGGTGGACACCAATGTTCGATGATATTGCCGGGCGCACCAGGGCGGATTTTGCCCACGCCCGTTTCAAAGCCTTCTGGAACAACATATTCAGCATCCTGGGTCGTCAACCGACCACGCTGCTTTCTTACGATGATGTTAAAGATAAGTTACATATTGGGGGTCCCATCTACCGCGGCGTGAGGACTGTAGCGGTAAAGAATATCATCGGCAGCCTGAATCGTTACCATCAATTCGATCGCGCCTTTTTACCCCTCGAAGATCAAACTGCCAACCGCTGGCAAAATATCGACCGGGCTTTCTACATGGAGGTCAACCTTCCTCCGGTCGTCCTGTATAAAGTCGGCGAGGTTTATTTTGTGGTGGATGGTCACCACCGTGTTTCAGTGGCGCGCGAACAGGGTCAGTTGGATATTGAGGCTGAAGTTCGGGAATGCTCAAGTAAGGTCAATATTTCCCCCGACCTCAAGCTGGAAGACCTGGATATCCTCGGCGAAAAAGTGGCTTTTCTTGAGCGCACCAGGCTGGACCATATCCGTCCGAAAGCCCGTATCCGCCTAACCATTCCAGACGGGTTTGACCGTATGCTCGAGCATATTGCCGTCCATCGTTATTTCATGGGATTGCATCGTAAACATGATATTTCGGATGAGGAAGGCGTGGCACACTGGTATGATAACGTCTATCAACCCATCGTCAAATACATCCGGCGCAGCAACATCCTGGAACTGTTCCCCGGCAAGACCGAGGGTGACCTGTACCTGTGGGTTCTCGACCGCCAACGCTTTCTGCATGCTGAAGGCAATCGACTGGTTTCACCTGAAAAAGCTGCAAAAGATTTTCTCGACGAGATCAAATAACGCCTCCCCCGGGAGTGCATTGAGAAGATCGGTTTCTTTGCCATAAGCGGTCGCCCCAAGGGAGGTGATGATCGCTGCCGGGATCAAGGGAGCCGGGGCTATAAGCAAAGCGCCTGCAGAATTTGCAGGCGCCGGAAGTGGAAGTCTATTGATCCCGGATCGGGGCTAAGGTCTCCTGGTAAAAGCCGGTTTTATTCCCAGGGTTCTGAGGACGAATAATTCATCCCATGCTCATTAAATAAATCGTTTTGAACGAACCCTCGAAATTTCCAAAAAGAGTTCGTTGAACTTTGTTATGCGGCAGGGTTTACATCCTTGCTGATTGACCGGGTCCATGAGTTTTCGAGAGGCATCTCTTCGTATCGATGAGTTCCAAATTGAAATAAAGGATCCCTCTCCAATGTTCCCCAACACAACAGGATCATGCCGCCGTTTTTCGCACAACACAACGTTGCCATCAGCATGGATAATGCAACGGAGAGAATGGGCAAAACAGGGTACACCATTATTGTTGTCTTTATTAGAATTACACAAGGTGTTCAGCTTTACATGCAACTTCAGAAATTTGTTATTATCCTGTAGTTCCTTATCTAATTGCTGCAACTGCGACTCACTGACACATAAATTGGGATGCTCTTCCACGGGTCCCATAGAAATAAAATCAACCTGCAATTCATCAAGTTTATAAAGCAGGGGAATGATATTGCCTATATTATCCCGGGTGAGAACATAATTAACGCCAAGAATTGTGTTATGTTTCAGGCGACCTATTGCCTCTATATTTGCCAGGACCGTATGAAAACGATCTCTATTTTTTTCCAGCAGATACTCTTCAGGAGATCCTGCATCCAGAGAAATGCGAATCCATGTGAAATATTGAAGAATATCGTTCTTAATCGGAAT
>JBDRQK010000449.1:0-2868 GCA_043826315.1 Chloroflexota bacterium | reverse complement strand
GTCAAGATTATAAATATGATGAAAAAAGCTAAAA
Source organism: Chloroflexota bacterium (assembly GCA_043826315.1). Taxonomy (GTDB): domain Bacteria; phylum Chloroflexota; class Anaerolineae; order Anaerolineales; family Villigracilaceae; genus UBA12087. The sequence continues at coordinate 2,834 of JBDRQK010000449.1, read as the reverse complement.
ACAAGGCCTGTGACCAGAATGGCCAGATTGTGAAGAAGGTTTCGTCCCTTGTTCGATGTTGACCCCAGTCAAGCAGGATGGCCAAAACGATCGTAATTATCACTCGCATATCCAGGAAATGAAACCCAAACCAATTATTCCAAGCCACCATGCCCATTAGTTTTTGACGCAGGAACCATGATAACAACTTGATCCACTCAAAAAAACCGGGCAATCTCAAAAAATATTGCCAGGCAGTATTTAGATCCATCCTGAAAGGTAACCATGCGAAAACAACCAGTGCAAATACCCAAAATGCAGAAAGCACCTGCCTCCATTTTGGCAATTCATCAGGCAATCGTTTGGAGACCCATAATTTAATTACCCGTTCAATAACCAGATAAGTTCCATGAAGTCCGCCCCAAACAAGAAAATTCCAACCTATGCCATGCCACATACCGCTCACAAACATGGTCACAAAGGGTGGCAAGATGATATTAATAAGACCTTCTCGATTGGGACTTCTCTTTACCAATGCTCTCGATACAGGGAAATATATATAATCGCGTAACCAGTTTGAAAAACTGACATGCCAGCGATCCCAGAATTCCGAAAAATTTCGTGAGAAATAGGGCAATTTAAAATTCCTTGTCAGCTCAATCCCAAAGAGTCCACTGATACCAGAGACAATATTGGAGTATCCAGCAAAATCATTATATATTGCAAAAGCGTATGCTAATAAATAGACCAGCAAATCCTGCCCTGGATAAACCTCGGGATGCAAGAATATTGCTGCTGGAATAAGTGCTGCAAGCGTGTCTGCAAGTATTATTTTCCTGACCAAACCAACAATTATCAACCAGAAATTGCGTTCAATGGAGATATAGTCCAAAGATGTTGGTTTTTTGATAAGAGGAAGGATCCTCCTGGCTCGCTCAATAGGACCGGAAATTAGCTTGGGAAAATAAATAACATATAACAAGAAATCAAGCCAATTCAATTCTGGGACGAAGATTCGATTATAAATATCTACCAGATAGGATATCATCTGGACAATGGCAAAAGACAGGCCAATTGGGACCAGTAAATATAGACTTCCTGCCCCAATATTGAAACCGATCCGTTCTAGCAATCGAGTCAAATCGGAAGAATAAAAATCGCTGTATTTAAGCAGTACAAGGATAAGGATGTTAAATCCGATGCCCATCCACAACAAAGTTCGCCTATTGATCTCTGCTTTCCATAGCCATTTTCCAAGGAAATAATTTACAGTTCCTATTACAAGGAAAATTCCTGCCAGTTGCCATGACCAGGTCAATAAAAAAATGGACGAAATGGCGAGCAACCACAAAATCCTATATTGAGTTGGTAGTTTCCAATACACTCCTAAAGCGATCAGACAGAAGGACATAAATATAAGGGAAGTGATGGTCATTGAATTTCCCTTTTGGAATTTGTCTCACTTATGAAATCAGTATTAAGCTGGTGGGCTAGAATAGCCAACTGATCACCTAAGCAGTTACTGAAATAAGGAGCACCGATGTAATTCAAGTGCCATAGATTGGAGCGACCTTGCGAAGGGATTGTGTTCAGACAAGCTTCTGCTGGAAGAAAGGTTCCACCTTCTGCTTCGACAGCAGCAGATATGACATCTTGAAAATCACGATGGACCTGATCTCCACCTACATAAATATAAAAAGCAGGATGGACGGGCATTTCAATTACCAGGGTTGATGTTGGAGAAGAATTGCTTTTGCCTATATCGATCAAGTTCTTCAAATTTTGTAAACGAGTTGGATCAATTTTGTAATTTCCGAATTGCTGAAAATTTATTGCTTCTTGCGGATCATTGGGGTCGGGATGGTCATTTAGGCTTTTTCCTGAATTGTTGTCAATTTCATAACCACTGGCTGACATATCCTTATATCTGCTTACAAGATTGGACATTGTTTCTGGAAAATCAGATCGCATCCAATTGCGATAAGGTAGGAAAAGTTGAAGAAAAGCAGAATTATCTATGATCCAGCCAAGAGGATCATTTTCCCCAAGTTTGTAGCGGATCCATGAATTGGAAAGGAATTTTGTTTCAGTTTCTAGCCCATTCCCTGCAATATAATCTCTCATCTCTGTAACAAAGACGATCAGTGCCGGATGATATTCCTCCTCCAGGATTGAGACGATCAAAGAATTTGGAGAGACAGTCAACCCTTCAACACCAAAATTGAAGATACGCACCTGGATATCTGATTTGTTGAAGTATGCTCTTGCAACAATTTCGGGATCCACCCCAGTGTTTACCAGGGAGCTGCCCACAAAAATAATATCCACCCCTTCATTTTGTTCGACAAACTTCTGCAAACGGAACCACTTGAGTTCAAATTGATAATGGTAGTTATCGACCGACCTTAAAGGGGTTATCTTCTGAACAATCGGCAGGCGGGACAAACCTTCCAGCATCAATAACAAGGTGAGAAAAAAAAGGGACGTTAAAGTAATAAGTTCCCTGGGTTTTGATCTATTTTGTGGAGGCATATTTTTATATGCAGAAATAATATGTATTTAAGCAGAAAGAATTATTATTTCTAAACAGGATATCCAAGTTCGCTCAATCAAAGCTCCAAACCACTCTTGAGTATGAGTGAGCTCTCTTCAGCCAATAAGCGTTGAAAATGCCCTTATCCAGCCTTCAAATGAGATAAGGAGTATCCATGGGTTTATGAACACATGGATACTTTTCCGGAAATTTTGTTTATAGACTCATAATCTGGTGATAGCAATTAATCGTGTTGAAATTTATCCATGTAACCCTTGATCTCGGGCACAGCAGTCAGCTTTTCGTAGAAGAAATTGTTGAC
>JBDRQK010000448.1:0-2246 GCA_043826315.1 Chloroflexota bacterium | reverse complement strand
GGCCTCGGGCGGGTTGGAGAAGACCTTCAAAATGGCGTCTGCAAAGTTCGTGTTCAGGGTGCCATCCGCGCCGCCGACGGTGAACTTGGCATCCGAAGCCCATTTCTGGTAGATCTTGTAAGCATCGATTACGTGGGAATTATTGTAAGCCACGCTGCCAGCGATGATGCCGTTGACAAAGTCGGGACCATTGGTGGCGAGCAGCACATCCTGGATGAAGTCAGAGCCGGTCCAGCCGGTGGCGGAACCGCTTTCCTGTCCCATGCTCCAGGGGACGTTGCCGTCCGCAGCCATCTTGTTGACCAGTGTCTGCAGGTCAGCAAAGGTGGTGGGGATAGTGTAGCCGAGTGCCTGGAACTGGGTCGGGCTGTACCAGATGATGGACTTGATATCCGCCTTGACAGGGATGGCCAGCCAGTTGCCGTCCACGGTGCCCATGTCAGCCCAGAAGGAGGCATAGTTATCCTTGTTGGCGCCAACCGTATCGAGAGGCAGCAATTGATCGGTATAGAGCTTGAGCGGTGAGAAGTTGGGCCAGAAGAGTACATCTGGCGGGGTGCTCTTGACCATGGTGTCGAGCACGGCATCATCACGGGTGGACTGGGCGGTGACCGTTACGCCGCAAGCGTCCACGAACGGCTTGATGATGGTGTTGAAGTTCTCTTCCTCTGCACCGGACCATTGGTAGACAACGGTGATATTATCGCCTGCGCTTACACCCGTGCAATCGATCGCACTGGGTACTTCCGTAGGTTGCACCGTCGGGGGTGGTGCTTGCGTGGGAACGGTGGTTGCTGTGGGTCCGCAGGCAGTGATGATCATACTTGCCATAAGCACAACGCCCAGCAGTTTGGTAATTCTTGCGTTCATAGATCTTATCCTCCTTGAAAATTGATAGTTGATAGTTGAATTCTTATAAAAATGGTACATGGTATATTTTTTGTAGTTACCTCCTTCCCGTATTCGGGAAACAAAATCTTCCTTATGGATGGTTCCTGATTGCATGCTTGGAAAAAGAGGAGTTTCATGTCAGGAAGGCTTGAAAGAGATTCATGGTCTTGAAATATCTATGGTTCATTTCAGACCGGAATTGACGATGCTTGATTGGCGGACGATCAGTTCAGATTCAAGCAGCTCACTATCCTTGTCCAGACCTTCGAACCGGATCAGGCGCAGAAGACGTTCACCGACTGCCCAGCCCAGGCCGAAAGCAGGAATACGGACCGTGGTGAGAGGCGGGTCAAAATACTCCGCCAGGGGGATGTCATCAAAACCAACCACGGCCACATCCTGCGGGATGCGCAATCCCTTGTGTTTTATTGCCAGGATCGCTCCCAGGGCAACAACATCGCTGGCAACGAATACAGCAGTTGGTGAAGGGGTTGCCTGGAATAATTTGTTCATCGCCTTGTAACCGCTGGCCGGGGTGTAATCCCCTGCGACCAAATGGGATTCGTTTGGGCTGATACCTGCTTTTTCAAGGGCATTCAAAAAGCCGGAATGGCGTTGTTGGGCGGAGGTATATTCCAGGGAGGCGTTGGTGATCATGGCGATGCGCCGGTGACCCTGCTCGAGCAGGTGCTGGACGGCGATCTCAGCGCCGTTCTCAGCATTGATATCCACGCATGGAATACCGCTTCCCGGCAGCTGCCCCATGAGCATGACGGGAAAGCCATCCTGCTTCAGATGCAGGATCTCGCTGTCATCCTGCCGTGGTCCGGAGAGGATAATGCCGTCCACATGGTTTTCATTGATAAGTCGCAGGTAACCGGATGTGTCCCCCGGTTCCAGTGACTTTAACAGCACCTGGAAACCCTGTGCCAGAACTGCCTGTTCAAGACCCATCAGAACCTGTGGCAGCAGGGCGTCGGCAAACACCTGTTCCGGGCTTTGGCGAAGCACCAGCCCGATGGTCCATGATTTGCCGCTGGCCAGGTTGCGCCCGGCAATATCCGGGTGGTAGTTCAATTCCCTGGCGGCATCCAGCACGCGCTGGCGCGCAGCCTCGCTGATGCGAATGCCTTTAACATTATTTAAGACAAGTGAAACCGTTGTCCGTGAGACACCGGCAATTTGAGCTACATCCCTGCTGGTGGTTCGTTGTGCCATTTTCAACCCTTTGCTAACACGTGTTACCTACATTATCATCATAATGATTTTTACATCGCTTGTCAAGTGCTTCTAATGAAATTCTCATCCATCCATTCCAAACTACTTGGTTGGATCTCGCCCCCGATCTCCTGGCA
>JBDRQK010000447.1:0-2015 GCA_043826315.1 Chloroflexota bacterium | reverse complement strand
ACATCAGGTATTATATTTGCTCTCTCATCCATTCTTCCTATCAATGCTTCCTGTTTTCGAATAACCCAACCATCTTCAAGGGATTGGTTAGGTAAATAGAGAGCCAATTTCACCCGTACTGAAAAAGACTTTACCAAAATTATATAGAAACCGCTTTCAAATTTTTGATCCTGTAATGTGATTTGAGGAGTTTTGACACGAAATTTAAGGTTTTGGAGGTCAATGTCAGGATTAGTAATTCTTAATCTAACATCCTTGGTTTCAATTTCATGATCTGAAACCTGTAATCCGAGATCTTTCAATTTAATATTTGGATTGGTAATCTGAAATTCAAGATCTTGAAGAGTTAATTCTTGTGCAGCCATTTGATTATTAATATCATCCATACCGATCTCGGGATTTGTCAATTGATGTGCCAAGAGAATCTTGAATTCATCAATATCTATTTTATTTCCATCACTTTTCAATTGTTGAAGGATTTCAGGTTGTTTTAACACTTCCGGTAAAATGGTATCAAAGCGTGTGCCAGGATTTGCTCCAAAGATTACAAAGTTGTCATCAATCAATTGGACAGAGAATTCTATAGATTTCATTTCTATTTCCCTTTTCCTTTAGATTTTTGTTCTTGCTGCTGGCGTATATACAATTCTACTGCCTTATCAATGTCCATCATGGAATCTGTTTTGGATTGGTGTCGTGTTGATGCTGCTGAAGGTTGAAGTGAAGGTTCACTTTCAAGTTGCACTTGTGTAATCTGTTCATCAGTTGCCGGTCGGAGCCAGACTGCACGCGGATGGTCTTTCCATTTCTCATATACCAGATCATATGCTTTCTGATCTGGGTATGCGAATTGAACCAAACGGTTTTGAGACCTGGCAATGGTATAACCCCGGCCATCCTTCAATTCTTCCTTGCTCATAGCTGAAGTTGGTCTTCCACCAAGCGCTTCAAGAGTGTCCACATCGTGGAGAGAAATGCCTGACCGTACAAGTTTGATTGCACGGATCAAGTAGTCTGAACCGCTACCAAGAAAATTTGAAATTGCAGAAACGACAAAATGAAAACCTAGCTCTGAATCCTGCCTGATATGACGACCTAATGTCATTAATATATTTTCGTTAAGAGCCCATGCATCCGAAGTTAGATCGTAATCATCAATGATGAATACTATTTCGGGGAAAGACAATGCTCCCCTTGTTCCAAAGACATTTTCCTTGGATTTATTCTCTTCGACCCATTGTCGTCGATGAGCCAATTCCGCTTGAAAATCGGCAATATTCTTAGCAAACCCGGATTCCTCGGTTACCCAATCAATAACATGAGGTAACCGGGTAAGCGGACTTAAACTTCGCCGTGTACCATCCACCAGAATGATCCATATCTCTGCGGGGGAATGTCGATTGGCAAGTTCCAATACAGCCGTATGCAAAACACCTGTTCGACCAGATTGGGTGGGTCCACCGACCAAAAAGTGTGGTCCATCAATATCCCAATTCAGCCAAGATGTTGACAATGAATCTCCGTCTAAACCAAGGATCGTCTTCATTGACCTTTCGGCTCCGGGCATTTTTATTGAGGCTTTTTCCATTAAATCAGATAGATATACCCGGGATGGTAAAATATTGATCTCTTGCGGGTATGGTTTTCCATGCCAGGCTTGATTCATTTTTACTGTTATCTCTTCCCATTTTTTAGCATCAGGTGGATAGGCTAATTGGCAAAACAAAGGGGGTGTATCCGCTATAAAACAACGACCTGGGGGCAATACATCAAAATCCAGAAACTCTGGTCGACCAACCAGTTGCATATACTCCATATGATCGGTTAAATTTAATGCCAAGCGCTGAATGATCAAATTTGCTATTTCATAGGGGACATCATTTCCCTGAAGAGCTGTGATGACCAAATGTAATCCATAAGCGCGTCCGGTCTGGATTAATTTTTTTATTTCATCCAGTTCGTCCAATAAATTTGGATTTCGCAATTCACCAAAGTTTTCAATTAACAATAATAGG
>JBDRQK010000446.1:0-8111 GCA_043826315.1 Chloroflexota bacterium | reverse complement strand
GCAAGATGCCATCCGCTTTCGATGACACCGTCAATTGTAGGGGTAAAGATAGGAACAGCAGTGTTCACAGGATAGCGCGGATAAGACTCGTCCCCATCGGGAAAGCTGTCGCCGTCAGTGTCACTATTGTTGGGGTGGCTTCCGCTGTAGATTCCATCCAGAGCTTCCTGACGATCTGTGTAGCCGTCTCCATCTGTATCAACTTGGAGAGCACTGCTGCCAAAACGCGCTTCATCCAATGGCAGAAGCGGCTCGTTGTCCGGAAATCCATCCTTATCACCATCGATCGCTTCTTGTATTTCCCCCCACTGAGGCAACAACCTTTCGTACCCAATGAAATCACGGAACATCTTTGCTTGAAAATCCAGTTGCTCGCCGGCGGGAACAGGAAATTCGTACGGTTCATCGCCATGGTACATTTGGGGCTGGCCGTTGGCTTCATAAAGCGCATCGATAGCGTGTTGAACCTCGTGAATGAATATCCACGTCAATCCGAAATCAATGCCGGGTTGATAAGCGGGGAACTGAACACCTGTCCTGACGGGCCACTCTGAATGTGAAAAACCTGTGCTTCGGGCGGGACCAGGCAAATTCAAATTCATCACACCGAACGACCAATACCCGCTGGTTGCAGGAGAAATACGAAACACAATATCGTACTGCGTGTTCATCACACCCAGCGCTTGAAGATCATTCGTCGTTCGACTCACGGCATAATCATCCCGGCTTGGAAAATCCTTGTAGGTATCAATCAGATAATAGGTAAATGGGGTATTCAATTTCATTAAAGAATTCCGCCAATAAAAAAGTCTTCCGACTTCAAGCATCTTGTGAATCTTCACTACTTCAGCATCTGAAATGGAACCGCGATTGGTATTTATATAAATTACTACGGCAACTTTGAGATTTGCATACGAATAAAACCCCTCCCGTGAAGTCATGGTGGTTGCGGCGATTTCATTTGATTCACCGAGCTCCTTCGCTGCATCGATTCTGCCTTTCACTTTGTAGAAAAATTTTGTTCCGAGCGGCAACCGAGAAACGATGAACGTTGTATCCAAGCCGCTATAACCAATCGGCTGACCGTATGTACTGTTTTCAGTGCGTCTGTAAATATTGTAGCCTTTCACAACGCGGTTCGAATCTGGTATGGGACTCCAAGCAAGAGTAACAGTTGTAGCGCTGGGGACGGCACTGAGCTGGAATCTAGTCGTGTCAGGCTCGGTCACTTCACTCGATGCGGCACTGTAAACGCCACCACTCGAGATGGCAAAAACAATGTATCCGTGATAGTAACTCGCAAAGGGGAAGGAATCAACATAAGAGGTAGTTGTGAGATTTACTGCAAGACGCTCATAGAGACCGCGCGACTTTCCATTTGATAGTGTGTCAGAAAAATTGCGGCGATACACAGTGTACGTTACACCAGCAATTGAATCCCATTGAAGCACCCGATGTTTTTCGGGACTAAACGATAATGTTAAGTTTTGGGGCTGCTGTGGAATATTTTTCTTAGCAAGATTCAAAAAAAGTGGAAATCGCACCGGCGGAATACTGCTCACCTCGTCAGAAAGCACCTCTTGTTCTCCCCTTGCAGAGCAGGTGAAGCGGACGAAAACACTATCCCCCGCTTTCAGGCTCGGATTGACAAAATTGCCGAGTTCGACCCCAAACACACCCTTGCCATCGATGTTTGGATCTGGTGATAAACTCCACCGAGCCGCATTCTCAGTAAGTATTTTGCTTTGATCTCTATTCAAAAAGCAAACGAACGTCGCCGTAGGTGCAGTGTGAGTGCATAGTGAACCATCAGAGTGCTTAACAAAATTCGCATACCAGATCGAGTCGCGGAAAGTTCCTTGCGAAAAACAAATTTCATTCGTGAGCAAGAATAAAATGAGTGTAACGGCAATGACGCTTAATGTTTTTTGCATAGCTTTTTCTTTCGCACAACTGAGCATATCAGGGTTTCAAGAATTTTATGGTGCTGTCAACTTCATTCCGTTTTTCATCGCTGTGTCGAAGTCTCCTACAAAAATCCACCAGTTGGTCAACGGTTTGCCTTCGCAGGAAAGTCCGCTGTTATAGCCGGGGAGGTTTTGCATCCAGTATTGAAACCACGATAGACTATTGCACTTCCATCTTTCACAGTTCATGTTTTGCTTAGTACCCGTCCCGTCCGGTTTCCAATCTTCGATATCTGTATCAACATACTTTTTATTTGCCCAGTCGTAATCTTTCTCTCCGTTTGGTGGATAGTGTGCCCAACCGCAACCAGGACGAATTATCTTGTGGCTCTTATCACTACCAACAAATTTTCCCCAGAAGAGAAGTTCGCTCCACTTGTCTTCATCCGTAGAATCACGTCCATCTACAAAATTCAGGAGTGCTTCAATTTGATGCATGTGGTTTTCAATTGCCTCAGACAAACCACGCTGATAATTATAATGAAACAAAGTAAAGGTCTTAGAGAAAATGGGAAGATCATCTAATGCACGGTCGCTATTGCTGATATCACCATACGGACCAGCCATATTGGATTCCCATAACCCAACTTTACCGCCGTGATAACCCCAAACCCAGATTTCTTTGACACCTCTGTTTTCGATCCAATCCTTTCCATCAATACGTTGGATAATAGTATTGTAATCTGTCATCGGTGGGGCGAGATGCGTTCCTCTAACTGTAGGCATCGGTTCGTAAAATTCGAATGTACCAACGATTTCGTACTTGATACTAGGCTTAGCGTCTGGATTTTTGTAACCTCGGTAGCAGGAAGCATTACCGAGTAATTTAGTAAGTTCGACTGTTATACTATCGACTTTTTTCTGAGTAAACACTAACTCCTTTCCCCAATCTCCAGTCTTTTCAATGTCGATGTTGTCTCCATGGATGGGAAAATATTTTACAACGACAACAGGAATCAGGTATGGTAACTCGTCCGAAGAAACAGAACGACTCGTATAACAGATGAATAAGAGGAAAAGAGTAAAAATCGTTCTCATGAATGTCAGTAGTTAGTATTTGTTTTTTCTTGAGTGACTTGAATTTTAATTTATTCGAATTTGATATACATTTCCGTTAACCCCATCGAAAGTAAAACTCCCACTCATCAAATTCTCTTTGAGAGTGTAAAGTTCTTTCCCTCGTTCATCAAGAACCGAAAAAGATAAAGGTGTTGATGCACGATACTTCAATGAAATTAAAAATTCATTCTCATTTTGTACGGTATAGGTCACGTCAAAAGTAAAATTCAAATAATGAAGATTCCGAATAGTGTAGTTCATCCCACTTTGCATATATTTTTTCGGCAGCATCGGTGCAAGTGTAAATCCTTTAACCCGTTGGTGCGACGATTCTCTAAACCCTATAATATTTTTTATGATATAGAGAGGTAGTGTCGCTCCCCACCCATAATTTTCTCCACCAGCTGGGACGAAATCCGACGGCCAGAATTCATTCGCCACCCCTGGGATTCGATATGAAAAGAGTGAATCGGAGAACAGTATTGTTTTCATATCGGTCCGTTCATACACACGATCTGCCGTGGATACAACAACTTGAGACGCTATTTCACGCTCCCCTGCATTCCATGCAGCTTCAGTAAAGGTAAAGACACCCGGCGGCCATTCGAGCCGGCGGTTAGACGCAAAATAATGGAACATCGGTTTTACCCGCTCTATCTGATCCGGCGTTGCTACTTTGCAGGCAAGCGGAGTCAGCATCATCACATCATAATACTCTTTCAGGAAAATCGGCTTTCCGTTTCGCGCATCCACATCGCGGAACCATCCATCAAAAAACATTGCGCGCGTATTTTTTACCCGTTGTTCAGAAAGTATTTTCCAGTTTTCTTGATCGTGTTTTTTCCCAAGAATATCGGCAAACTTTTCCATAACCATCATCGCTTCAGCCATACTTGCCTCTACATCAACGGTTCTTACGAAATCCGCAACAGCTCCTTCATTCCCCTCAGCAACAATAAATCGCTTTGAACCATCCTGCCCCGACTCCCAACTATTGTTGCAGTGGAGCCAGCCTTCGGAGTCAGTTCTGTGTTGAAGCCACCATTCTATATATGCTTTAAGATGAGGGTATAATTTTTCAATCCACTGTTTGTCATTCGTTGCAAGAAAAATGTTTTTGATCATTTTGAACGGATATCCCCACATGGGAGCTGTTCCACATTCAGACCCGTCGGAAGAGATCATGTTTACGCTTCCATCTTCTCTAACGCATGGAATGTTTGGAGCGATAGCATCAGCAAATGTTCCGTAGATTACCTCCTTTGATATTTCGGGGTCTGCGTATGAAAGAGTCATCATATCCAAACTCGTTTCACCAAGAACTAACCGGGGTGAATGAATCTGCATGGCGTCCCACGGGTGTTTGAAGATACCGATTGGTTGGCGCACATTCATTCGCAGAGTTTCAAAATCGTACACCCATCCATGTTTCCATGTTTCAGGCCAATCGCCAGAGAGCATCGGAGCTTGCGACCAGAATTGGTTGTCTTCATTGATCTTATTTTGGAAAGAGGTCATTAAGTCTGCTTTTGCATTGATAAATTCTTTCTTTGCCCATTCCTCATTTTTCCCCCGACATAAATAGAGAACTAGCGATCGCGAACTTTTCGCAGGCACACTAATATTATAGCTCAGCAATGAATGCATCGGACCTTTTCCCATGAGCGATACACTTTCGATAGAACCCACAACACCAGATTTCAACCAATCTTTCCATTGCTTTTCAGATTCGGTTGATGTATGTACTACACTGTTCTGGTCAGCGCCAAAAATAAAAATATCACCGTATGCCCATATTTTGCTTATGATTGCGTCGTTCTGGACGGAATAATTCGACGCTATTCCGTTGCTGCCCCACCATTTCACATCTCCAATTTTGAATATGTGTGTGCCATTGACTCTCACAATTTTGTCATCCTTACCAGAATTTTGTAATTCGACAATACATACCAGTGAATGTTCGTGCAGAAGAAAATATTTTATGCTGACATTAATGTTGTCATAATTCCAATCGTAACTGAAAATATTTTTTGTATGATAGGCAGAATACAATTCTACGCCAGCATTTGAAAAATCATCTGTTGTCGTGAATGAATGCCCGCCGATAGTGATTCCAATTTGTAGCAACGATAAGTAATTTTGATGATCACGAGGTCCTTCACCATAACTTCCTTTAAAATCTGTCCGCCAAAAACCAAATCCAAGAGGCGGAAAAGAGCGAAGAATTCCGCTCCGGTTAAAGATCATACTATGATATGGATTATCAAGATAACCGTGTGGTGTGTAATGGGAAGAAGGAAAAGATAGGAAAGTTGAATCATTATTTGTTGAAACCACCGAAGAAAGTTTTGGATAATTCCCGGTGAACGGTTGACTATACAGTAAAGTAAAAAAAATAACAAGTATAACCGCTAAACATTTTTTCATTGAAGTATATTAAAAGTTAGTTGAAATAATTTTTTAAAAAAAGAAAAAGAGACTTCAAAAATCAATAAATTAAATAGTAGATTTAATAAAAACTTAAGGAGTCTTTAGGATGAAAAATAAAGAAATAACCGGTAAAAATCTTAATTGGTATTTAGAACAACCGATAGAAACACAAATTGAATTGTTCAGACATTATTCAGAAATAGCAAAACTAATAGCCAATCAAGTCTTTGAAGATGAAGTACATCAAAAAGCGGGAGAAAGATACCAAAGAGATGGAAGCGAGGAACAAAATTACAGTCGCTGGGGAAGTAATCCCGGAAGCATACGAATCGGAGATGAGCGTATAAAGATGCAGATGCCAAGATTATATGATAAAGCAACTGGAAAGACAGAAGGACTTGAAAATTATAAAAAACTGCGAGAAACAGAACACCCATCAGAGGGTTTAATAAGGAAGATTATCTTCGGTTTAAGTGAAAACAATTATGGTGAAGTAGCAAAAATTACCGCCGAGAGCTTTGGTTTGAGTCAATCGACAGTGAGCCGTTCTTTTGTAGAGGAGAGCAAAAAAGCGTTAGAAGAATTTGAGGGAAGGGATTTAGGTGGCTATGATTTTATTGGCTTGGTAATAGATGGGAAATAATTATCGAAAGAACAAGTAGTAATAGCATTAGGAATAACAATTACCGGCGATAAAATACCATTGGGCTTTATCCATTCAACCACAGAAAACAGCGAATCAATAGGCGGCTTAATAAAAGAATTGATAAGAAGAAATTTCAATTTCAGTCAGGGATTACTAACAATTACTGATGGATCAACCGGATTAATAAAAGCAGTAAAAGAGACATTTGGTAAATATGCTTTATCACAAAGATGCACTTGGCATAAGCGAGAAAACGTTGTAAGCTATCTTCCTAAAGAGAAACAAGATCATTACAGAGGAAAGCTCCAAAGAGCATATCTGGAACCGGAATACGAAACAGCGAAAATAAAATTGCATGAGATACGAAATGAACTACAAAAAATAAATCGTAGTGCTACAAACTCCTTAACAGAAGGACTCGAAGAAACGCTTACACTTCATCGGCTCGGATTAGTAGAAGAATTAGGGAAATCTTTACTTACAACAAATGTTATTGAGAATCTTAACTCTCAACTTGGAAATTATGTGAGAAAAGTAAAATATTGGTCTTCTTCGGAAATGAGAGCCAGATGGGTTGCAGCATCCTTATTGCAAATAGAAAAAAGAATGAGAAAAATTAACAATTATCAAAAACTAAATTTATTAAGAACAGCCATAAAATCGGAATTGAAATTGGAACAAACAATGGTAGCTTAAAAAAATGGAGTCTCTGAATTTCAACTAAGTTTGACTTTTTGCCTTTTCATAATATACTTTAGGTATCGAAATGAAATAAAAACTGTTTGGGTTCCATGAAATCATAGCGCTTTACCCAATAAGAAGGAATAAACTGCCGATCAATTTACAATGTTATTCCTAAACCAAAGCGGTGGACCGCATTCAATAAAATGAAATTGCTGAACGAATAATCGAAGCGAAACAAATAACCAACGACATCAACTTTGATACCGGCACCAAACGAATAATTTGCGACAGAATGATTTATACGATAACCACCTCGCAAAAAAAGCATATTCTGGAAATTCCATTCTACACCCATGCTTGCTTGAGGAGCTCCCTCGTTTGGTTTCATGGCTGAAAATGAAAGAAGCACTGTTTGGTTTTCAAATTCCAAAGCATTGATTCCCATACCAAATGTAAAATTTGTCGGTAATGGAAATGATTCATTCACATATTGAATATTGGAACCAAAATTAGCTATTTGCATCCCAAATCGGAATCCATGAAAATCAGAAACATACAGCGTAGCAATATCAACCGATACCGCATTTGCGGAGAAATCTTTGTAAAGTGACATTGTTATATAACTTATAGTCGTTCCGATGGTCACACGATCTGTAAGATTTTGTGCATAACTTAAACCGATACGATAATTAGCCGAATAAAATGTTTCACCTGTCCCTTCAGGCTGAAGGGGTGTAGTTACTTTCATCTCATCTGTATACAGTCCGGTAAACGAAATACCCAAAGAACCATAATCATCAAAATTCATTGCAACAGCTGCAAAGTCGTGTTTAATTCCTGCAAACCATTGGGTATGGTTTAAAACAATATCTGTTCTATTTTGCAATGGTAATGCCGCAGAATTGTAATATGTTGCCTCCGCCCCTTGCACAGTTGAAATGAGGGCATCTCCGAGCGCACTTCCTCTTGGACTAATGCTAATCTTAAGGAATTGAGCATCTGCACTCCCCGGGCGTTCATACTGACTTAAAAGAAATATCGGAAACATAAAAAACAATATCAGAGATTTAAGAATCATAACCTGCTCACGAATTTAAAATTATTTAATGATCACAAACTTCCCGATTTGAACTTTCCCGTTGATTTTATCTTCAACACTATACAAATAAATTCCGCTCGCTACTGCCTGACCAACATTCGAAGTCAAATTCCAGTCTTCATATCCTTTGTTAGCGTCATCGTGATCGATGGAAAACACAAAATCCCCTGCGAGTGTATAAATTTTAATTTGGCATTGAACAGGAAGATTAATGAATTGAATTCTG
>JBDRQK010000445.1:0-2493 GCA_043826315.1 Chloroflexota bacterium | reverse complement strand
GCGCAATCCTGAGCGCACCAGGCGACAGCTATCCAACAGGATGAGCCGGATCGGATCTTTGTGATCATTGATCATATAGGTGACCTCCCTTTCACTAATCGATAATTTCGATGTCATCTGATCCAATTGAAGATTGCCATTGAATTGATCCATTTGGGTTAATTGATCCATTAATCCACCAATCCCACCAACAAAGGAATACAGCATAAGTTCCAAGTTATCATTGAAAATTTTCAGCTATAAAGGTTATCAGTCATCCAATAATCCAGCAAACGACCAGAAATTTGTTTCTTATGATCATTTTTAAACATTCAGGATGAAGGTTTATTCACAACGACTCCTTAACCCTCCTTGGCATTCAACGGTCAGTAATTAAAGAGGTTTTTCCCACAATACTCTATCCATTATTAGTATATAGAAATAAATTTGAATGTCAATCCCCACCTGTGGGGGAAGTTTATCAATTGAACCTACATCTGGTAGATTCTCTCTACAATATTCATTAAGCAATCCAATTAAAAGAATTGGAGGTCAAATTCATTGAAAATCTGTGCTTTACCAGCAGTCACGGTTAAGGAAAAGCAACTCAATTTTGTTCGTGAACAAATCCCATGACCCAGGCACTATCATTCATGAACTCTTGACACGTTTGCCAATCTTCTGTTGATCTAATTTTGCAGGATACAATGATCAAAACAAATCGCGTTGTTGCTAAATTCTCTAATCGATGCTGGATAACTTGAAAGGCTTGATGGCAAGGCGAATCATCCTTATATTCATTTCTGGGTGCTATAATTCCCAACACATCACTAAATGGTTTTCTCGCTAATTCTTTAGTTTAATTTTGTTGGGTTTCGCTGTATTATTTGATGGATTTGTCGGTATAAGAACCGCTCAACCCAACCTACTTGTGGAACACGTATTTAGCAAAAAGACCACTAAATCAATAGCCTCAATATCCAAACACCCCGGTTTTGGATATGCCAAAGGAGACCGGTATGCCCGATCGTGAAAAAAATGACCGATTGCGAAGATCACTGCAGGAATGGGAACAGAATGTACTAAAGAAGACACTGGACAGCTTTCCGGAACGGCAGGAAGAGTTCATTACGACCTCATCCGAACCGATCAAGCGCCTGTATACACCACTTGACCTGGAAGAGAAGGATTATGAGCGCGACCTGGGCTGGCCGGGAGAATATCCTTACACACGCGGCATCCACCCAAGCATGCACCGCGGCAAACTCTGGACCATGCGCATGTTCGCTGGTTTCGGTACTGCCGAAGAGACCAACCTGCGGTTCAAGTACCTGCTCGAGCAGGGTCAGACCGGGCTATCGATCGCCTTTGACCTGGCCACACTGATGGGCTATGACAGTGACGCCCCGGCGGCTTTAGGCGAGTTTGGCAAATGCGGTGTGGCTATTTCCTCTCTGAAAGATATGGAGATCCTGCTGGACGGCATCCCGCTGGAGAAAGTCTCCACCAGCATGACCATCAACTCACCGGCTGCCATCATCTGGGCCATGTACATCGCTGCCGCTGAAAAACAGGGTGTTCGACCCGACCAATTGCGTGGCACCATCCAGAATGACATCCTGAAAGAATACATCGCCCAGAAGGAATACATTTTTCCGCCCGAACCTTCCATGCGACTGGTGGTGGATACCATCGAATTTGGTTCGACAACGGTACCCCTTTGGAATACGATCTCGATCTCCGGGTACCACATCCGTGAAGCAGGCTCCACAGCCGCCCAGGAACTGGCTTTTACCCTGGCGGATGGCATGGAGTACGTGCGCTGGGCATTAAAGCGCGGGCTGGATATTGATGACTTTGCGCCGCGCTTATCCTACTTTTTCAATGCCCACAATGACTTTTTTGAAGAGATCGCCAAGTATCGTGCCGCTCGCCGCATCTGGGCGCGTGAAATGAGGGAAACCTTTGGCGCCAAGAACCCACGCTCGTGGCTGATGCGCTTCCACACCCAGACAGCAGGGGCATCGCTGACCGCCCAGCAACCCGAGATCAACGTGGTGCGGGTTGCGCTGCAAGCCCTGTCCGCTGTGCTGGGCGGGACACAATCCCTGCACACCAACAGCCGGGACGAAGCCCTGGCGCTGCCATCCGAAGATGCGGTCACGATTGCTCTGCGCACCCAGCAGATCATCGCTGAGGAAAGCGGGGTGACCAACACCATCGACCCGCTGGGAGGCTCCTACTTTGTGGAAGCCCAGACCGACCGCATGGAGCAGCAAGCCTATAATTATTTCCGCCGCATTCAAGACCTGGGTGGTGTATTACCCGCCATTGATAAGGGCTTCTTCCAGAGCGAAATCTCTGATTCCGCTTACCGCTACCAGCGCGAAATTGATCAGAACATCCGCCGCGTGGTGGGTGTGAATGCCTATACCGAAGATAAACCCTTTAAAATTCCATTGCTGGTCATGGACCCTCAAGGTTACGAACGACAGGTGAAGCGCCTGGAGCAGA
>JBDRQK010000444.1:0-2797 GCA_043826315.1 Chloroflexota bacterium | reverse complement strand
TTGCCAGTGTCGTCCGCAGACTGAGGATCTTTTCACGGACATCAGCATTGGCTACCTGGATGGCTTTCCTCATCTGCCCCAGTTCTAATTCCAGGGTATCCTGCTTACCCTGTTTGAGCAGGACATCCAGGGTCTGAACCTGCAGGTTCAGGTATCCCAGGATCTGTGCCAGGCCGTCATGCATGTCCCGCGCGATGCGGCTGCGTTCTTCGGTGACCGACAGGGATTGCAGTTGGGAAGCCAGCAGGGCATGCTGGATGGCCACCACGACCTGGTCTGCCATGCCTTCCAGCCAGATTAGCTCGGTTTCTGTGTAGGATACCATTTCCGATCTGGCAGCCCACAGGACCCCGATAGGTTGAGCATCCAGTTCAAGGCACACGATCCCAGCGCCGCTGGCAGGTTCATCCAGGGGAAAATTAAGCTTGTCAAGGCTGCCTACCCCGCTGCTGCCTGGAATGAGAACAGAATCCTTATTCTTAAAGGCCTCCAGCAGTAGGGGTGATTCGATCATGACGGGTGAATCCACCATTTGTGTCATCCCGGGAATTGAGTAACATTTCAATTCCAGGCGGGAACGGTCTTCGCTGACCAGTGCCAACCCTACAAAAGTGGAATCAAGCAATCTACGCATGTTCTCCAGGATGAACAACAGGATGTCATCCATTTCATTAAATTCAATGATCTTGCGGTTGATGCTTCCCATCACCTCCGTCCACTTTTCTGCGGTTTGCCTGGCAGAAACCTGGACATTAAAAGCGGTCTCCTTGGCCCGGTCGCGCTCCTCCTGTAGAGATCTCAGCTGCATTTTACGCCTGGCCTCAAAGACACCCAACCCCCTGGAAACAAAAAAGGTGACAGCAAAAGAAGATAACATCCGCCAGAATTGAATGGGCAAACCGGTGATCTCCAGGATTCGCTGGTAGTCCAGCCAGGTGGTAAATCCTGAGAACATGGATAGATTTGGGCTCTCAGAGCTGAAGGCATTGTACACAACACGATTGTAGTTGTAATAGGATGCCGGTCCGTAGGGGGCAGCCGGGACGACCAAACCTACGATGAAGGCTTCGAACAGGAATGCCAGTCCGGCTCCCAGCATCAGGTTGGAAACATCGATCAATCCATTGTCATGCTGCATTCGCCATTGGCGCAAGAATCCGATTCCAGCCATGATGCTTCCGGGTAAATATAAGAGATAACGCGACCAGATATCGATTGGAATTTCAATGGGTGACGGAGTGATGAAAGTCGTGGCTGCGTACGTGATCACGTATGCCAGGGGTACGATCAGGATGCCTGGAACGAAAATGGTCCACCCGGGCAGTGGTAATTCCTTGAGGATTCCCCATCCAAACTTCACGATTATCAGGCCTGTGATCGGTTGCAGGATCATTCTCAGGATGTCCAGGGTTTGCAGGATGTATGGCTCCAATCCGCCGCTTGCCAGGAACATATCGATCCAGTTGGTCAATCCGCAGGCGAACCCGAAAGCAGCCAACCAGATGAGATGTTTGCTTAAAGGCAGGTCGCTCCCCTGTTTGCGCTGTAAATATGCAGCCAAACCAAGTCCCCCGAACGCAAGTCCATTAAAGAAGAAAATGAGCATCATTGTGGAAACCTAACCGGGAGCGTCATTTGAAAATAATTTCCTGCTTAACATAATACCTCTAAATTCCATAAATCCCAATTGATTTTTATCCTGAGAAATAAGTGTAGTATGACAATTATCTAATTAATAACCGATTATTCTTGCTTCAGTATCTCATTATTGTAAATTTATTGCCTTGAAGAATAAAAATTTTTGCTAGGATGATTTTCCTATTCATCTTCTCATTTATGTATTAATATGCGTTTTTAACCGATTATGAGATCCTCAAGATTTAAAAAGCCTTGCGCAGGTTTAACCTGCGCAAGGCTTTACTTGGTACCTCAGGCAGAACCTGTTCCGAACCGCATCCTTCCCTGGAATCAGGGGAAAACACTGTACAAGGGCATTTCCTTTTAGAATCTACATGATGCTTAAGGAAACGCCAAGTATTGCTAGTGTTACCTGTTTCATACGCTTTAATTTGACAGACTTCCAGAATTATCTACAAGTCTTCTTTACTCTAATTATTTGCTGACGTATTGTCTCATCTCGCAATGGCCAGATCAGTGTGCCTGTTTATCCACCACCATCGGTTGGCAGCCTATAAAACCTTCAATTCAATTTCCGAGTCATTGATATGGATCGGTTGGGTCACGCAGTCACTCCTTCCTCGTGAAATATCTTCTCACCAGCACGGATGGCAACTTTTAATCGGTTCTCCGCCGGGGTTATCGGGCACGACCAGTGGTTGTTATAGGCACAATAGGGGTTATAGGACAGGTTGAAATCCACCAGGAATTTCCCGTCCGGAAGTTGTTCCACTTCCAGGTAACGGCCGGCCGGGTAGGTTTCCATGCCTGCCAGTCTGTCCGCGAAAGGCAGGAAAAATCCATCTTCGCCGGAAAAGAGGGTTACTTCGACGGTCTGCCCGTCTACATCGAATTTTAAGCTACCATATCTTTGATAGGTTTGAGGCGCTCCCCCGCTGGTTTGGATGGAAATGGTCTCTTGTTTCGGGAATACCTCTACCTTGACTTCCTTACGGAGATCGGGATTTTCTGGAAAATATTTTAGTCCTGCAAAGGCATGCTTTTGCGCATGGGTCAAAGGGCTTTGTGGATGATCGGCAAAGAAATCATCTTTCTCGGCTCGAAATTCTTGCAGATTGGACATGGGAGTTCTCCTTTACCATATAGACAACAATTCCCT
>JBDRQK010000443.1:0-2075 GCA_043826315.1 Chloroflexota bacterium | reverse complement strand
CAGACATCTGCCAACGGAATTTATGGGTGTTCCTGCTGAAAAAGTGGCTCACCGCATTTGGGATCTTTTCAAAAAGCCTCGCAAAGTGATCTATGTCCCGGGTTATCTGCGGATCACCCCTTGGGTGGAATTATATTTTGGCTGGTTGGTTGACAGGCTTGGTCCACTTCTATTGAAATATCGTACCCGTTAACCACCGATTTGGTTCATGACCCGGTTACGGGCGAATTCCCCGTCTGCCAAGCCGTGACCCCAGGGTTTGTTCCAGACAGCTTCCAGGATCAGGTTCTTGATCTCAAGCTCAGTGGCACCAGTCCGAAGAGGGGTCAACAGGTCAATTTCAAGATCCCTTAAAAGGCACATTCTTAAAATGCCATCGGCAGTCAGACGAGCGCGCGTACAATCCGAACAGAAAGGTTGGGATATGGAGGATATAAAGCCAATATCTCCTTTTGCACCCGGAATATGGAATACCCTGGCTTCACCATCCAATTTCCCACCATTTACCGCATCCAAGGTCCCAACCTCAGCCTCCACGCGGGTTTTGATCTGGTTCGCATTGATAACCTGACTTAATTGAAAATCAGTAGCTCCCCCGAAAGGCATCATTTCAATAAAGCGAACCTGCCAGGGATTGGTCATTGTTAGTCGTGCCAGGTCCGCTACTTCATCTTCGTTATACCCTCCCACTACAACTGCATTAATTTTGATCGGAGTCAATCCGGCTGATTCAGCTGCCAAAATTCCTTCCCAAACATCTTCCATATCCCCCCAGCGTGTCAGTCGCTTAAATCGGGCCGGGTTCAGGCTGTCCAGGCTGATATTAACCCGTTTTAAACCTGCTTTGGCAAGAGGGACTGCCAGGCGTGGAAGCAAAACCCCATTCGTTGTCATGGTAACTGTTTCAATCCCGGGAGTGGCAACGATCCCGCACACAATTTCAACCACATTTGCCCGTATTGTTGGCTCCCCTCCGGTCAATCGGATCTTGTTGAAGCCCAGTTTGGCGAATATGTGCGTAAAAATCAGGATTTCATCATCCTGCATCAATTCAGCGTTCGGCCGAAAAGTCATGTCTTCGGGCATGCAATAAAGACAGCGCAAGTTACAATGGTCTGTCAGACTTATGCGCAAGTATTGAATTCTTCTTCCAAAGCGATCAATTGCCATGAATCCTCAAGTAATTTCTACCTATAAAATGTATCATCTCAATAAATTGGTGAAAATGGGGGGTCCGAATGTGGCATTGCACATTTACGAACCCCCCATCCCTTTTGTTTGAAGTTACTTCAATATCAATAGATTGTTGATTATATCAACATTTCATATCAGAAGAATTTCAATTTAATTAAGATAACATTTCGTATTATCAGGGATTTCCAACTCATTGACCCCTGATATTCAAGTTGTAACCGTCAGATTTGAGAACCTTTTATCATTATTATAGGTATAATCTACTGAGTTTTCAATCATGAGAAACCTGCTGAATAACATGAGTTACGATCATTAAATTCTTGTTTTCGTTCCATCTAAAATAAATTATTCAAGCGTAAAAAGTGAACTTTGGAACTCGCTTGATAAGGACACTCCTGACGGCCTCCCAAAAGAAGAAACCATCCATGCAGTACCAGCCCTATTTGAATGTCATAAATAATGGATAATTATTTTCAAGGTTATTTATCTTCCTTGAATTCTCTTGGCGATACAAGGATTATTCATAACCTACCTTTAATAGAAATTTGACTAAGTTTGACAGGCGTGCTATTATCGGGAAGAACTTATTGTTTTTTTATTAGAGAGGAGCAATTATTCCATGAGCGCAAATTTTATTGCCCGCATTGTCGGGATGATTTTCTTTGCCATTCTTGGGGGAATATTCGGTTATAGAATTGGACTGCTGAGCGATGACCAAGTTACACTCTATACCACTTCCATTACTTTGATTGGAGCTTTGGTAGGACTGGTCCTGACACCCTATTTTACAACCATACCAGAGCGATTTATCCGCAATAAATTGACCCGTCTTTCTGCTGAGGCTTTGTTAGCCAGTCTGTTCGGTCTGATTGCAGGTTTAT
>JBDRQK010000442.1:0-2028 GCA_043826315.1 Chloroflexota bacterium | reverse complement strand
AAGACCTATGGCAAGCGCGGTCAGGCTGTGGTCGACAAGAATAACGAAGCTGTTGACCAATCCCTGGCGAACCTGCACCAGGTGGAAGTGCCAGCCAAAGTATCCAGCAAGATCACCCGCCGGGCAGCCGTGCCGGAGCAGGCTCCGCTATTTGTGCGGGAGGTGCTTGGCAAGATGATCACCTTTGAAGGGGATGATGTACCTGTATCCGGCATGCCTGTGGACGGCACCTTCCCGACCGGCACCACGCGCTGGGAAAAACGCAACATCTCGCTGGACATCCCGGTCTGGGAACCGGATCTGTGCATCCAGTGCGGAAAATGCGTTTTCGTCTGCCCGCATGCAGTCATCCGCCACAAAGTGTATGCCAGCGACCTGCTGAAGGAAGCTCCGGCAACGTTTAAATCCATGGATTCCAAGTTCAAGGAATTTCCCGAGATGAAATACACCGTGCAGGTAGCCCCCGAGGACTGCACCGGCTGCACCCTGTGCGTGGAAACCTGCCCGGTCAAAGATAAATCCCAGGTGGGTCGCAAGGCAATTAACATGGCACCACAACCCGCCTTACGCGAGACGGAAGCCGCCAACTGGGAATTCTTCCTTTCGCTGCCCGAAGTGGATCGCACCCTGATCAACCCCAACACCATCAAGAATTCGCAGCTGCTCGAACCCTTGTTTGAGTTTTCGGGTGCATGTGCTGGCTGCGGTGAGACTCCTTACGTCAAGCTGCTTTCGCAACTATTCGGTGACCGGACCCTGATCGCAAATGCGACCGGCTGCTCATCCATTTACAGCGGCAACCTGCCGACCACTCCATACACTTATAACAAGCAGGGCCGCGGCCCAGCCTGGTCTAACTCCCTGTTCGAGGACAATGCAGAATTCGGCCTGGGTATGCGCCTGACGGTGGACAAGCAGGTGGAATTCGTGCGCGAACTCGTGGTGCTGTTCACCAAAGAATTGGGCAAGGACCTTGTCAATGATCTGCTTAATGCGGATATGAGCAATGAGACTGGCATTGGTCAACAGCGCGAACGGGTTGCCATCCTGAAATCCAAACTGTCCAAATCCACAGACCCACGCGCCAAAGACCTGCTCAGCCTGGCAGATCTGCTGGTAAGGCGCAGTGTCTGGATCCTGGGTGGTGACGGCTGGGCTTATGACATCGGCTACGGCGGATTGGATCATGTGCTGGCATCCGGGCGGGATGTCAATGTGCTGGTGCTGGATACCGAAGTGTATTCCAACACCGGTGGACAGGCCTCTAAAGCCACACCAATGGCAGCCATCGCCAAATTTTCAGCCGAAGGCAAGAATCTGCCCAAGAAAGACCTGGGTTTGATCGCCATGTCTTACGGGTACGTGTACGTGGCACGCGTGGCGATGGGCGCCAGCGATACCCAGACCCTGAAAGCCTTCCTGGAAGCCGAATCGTACCCCGGTCCATCCCTGATCATCGCCTACAGCCATTGCATTGCCCACGGCATCGACATGACCCAGGGTCTGAACCAGCAAAAACTGGCCGTTCAAGCCGGGGTGTGGCCGCTGCTGCGCTATGACCCACGGCTGATCGAGCTGGGGCAAAATCCTCTCAGCATAGATTCCAAAGACCCACGCATCCAACCCCAGGAATACATGTACAACGAAACCCGCTACCGCATGCTGGTGCAAACCGACGAAGCACGGGCCGAGATGCTGCTTAAGGCAGTGAAGAAGGATAACAAGAAACGGTTGAATTTCTACCGTCAAATGGCTGCCATGCACTATAACAGTGATGATGAAGGCAGTTCTGATTAATGGTCGAGGTGTGATGGAGTGGGAGCGATCGCTCCCCCCCTGTGATCAAGCTCGAACCCTGTCATTCAGTTTATTGAGAAGGGAGTGTTATTAAAATGGATCTGACCACAACCTACCTGGGACTAAAACTAAAAAATCCGCTGGTGGCTTCGGCCTCCCCCCTTTCTGAAAAAGTGGAAACGGTGATGAAACTTGAGGAAGCCGGCATTGCGGCGATCGTGATGTATTCCT
>JBDRQK010000441.1:0-3207 GCA_043826315.1 Chloroflexota bacterium | reverse complement strand
GGTCATGCACACGAAAACGTTCACCCGGGATCTTCTGGTTGCTGGGCATGATGCCTTCCGCCTTCATGTCCAGTCCGATCGTGATGCCCTGGTTGTTGATAGCCTGGATGACGCCGCTGACGATCTCACCAACCTGCTTCTCGAAATATTCAGTTTGTACTGCTCGTTCAGCCTCACGGATGCGTTGCTGAATGACCTGGCGCGCCGTTTGGGCAGCCACACGGCCAAAGTCTTTGGGCGTGCTATCAACCACCACCATATCTCCCAGTGCGGCTTCAGGATCGACCTTGCGGGCCTCCTCCAGTGTCACCTCGGTGCGGTCATCCTGAACTTCTTCAACAACTTCCTTCTCGGCGAAGATGTTCACCTGACCAGTTTCGGGGTCAACTTTGGCTTCCACTTGTTGAGCGTTCGAAGAAATTACGGATCGGCGATAAGCCGAGACCATTGCAGATTCGATGGCTGCCAGAATGACCTCTTTAGGCAGCTGCTTCTCTTGCAGAACTTCATTGAACGCCAGGGCGAACTCATTTTTCATCTCTTACTTGCTCCCAGGGTAAACTATCCTTTATACGCAGAAAAGTGGGGGGCGCCCACTTTCCGGTGTCAGCAATATTGGTCTTACATTTAAGATTCTAGCACAATTGCAGCCGCGATGCAAGGGTAACGCAGGCAAGAATATACAGGCGGGGGAATGGGTTATCAGGAATAAATATTTTGTTACTGCTCAGGTATGTCACCCTGAGGGAGCGCATTTGGCGACCGAAGGGTCTCCTCCCTACAAGGAGATCCTTCGCTACGCTCACACCGTCCCGGTGTCCTTCGGGAGGATGACAATTATTAGGTTTGCAAACCCGCCGGTGCTAGATTCCTTCGGGAGAAGGCAATCTGTCTGAGTAGTTATAATATCTTATTACTTATCTCAAATTACCAATTACTGGCATCCATAATTGCCCTTTAATTTATAAGATGATAAACTGGATTTATAAAATTGGTTCACCTGATCGATGTTTCTATTGTGTTAAGGGAGAATAAAATGGATCGAACTCTTGTAACCCTATTCGTTGGATTTTCCTGCATAGCAGTAGTTTTTCTGGCGGTCATTGCGGTGGTTGTACTATTCGTATTAAACCAGAAACGCAGCAAACAGAAAACTGTTATTGATGCAAACTGGCCATCAGTTTCAGGGAAGATCATCTCCACCGAACTGGATGTGGACGATGATGCCAATGTTATCGCACCCGTGGTTTCCTTTGAGTATACGGTGAATGGCCAGGTTTTCAAATCCAGCCAGGTCGTTGGCCGACCCAACAGCCTCAAATCCAAAGCCCTCAAGACCCTTGAGCTTTATCCCCTCGATTCTGAAATTATCGTCCATTACAATTCTGCTGATCCAAAAAAAGCCCGAGTTTCATTGAGGTAAACAATCCTGCATGGTTTGGATTGAGTGGATCTAACCTGCCTAAGCCATCATGTAACAGTGTGAAAACCCGCCTCTGAAAACCTTGCAATGGTTTGAAACCTTCGCACGGTTGGTTGTAGGAAAGAAATGATAGAATAATTCATCCTTTTCCCATCCTTAACCCGCAGGAGACCCAAGCCATGCCCGACATCAAATTCGAGATCATCAAGCAGATCGGCCTGCTTTCCGCAACCTCTTCCCGGTCAAATCTGCCGGGACCTTCGGCCGGCTGATCCCTGCAGCACAACCTGATCAGTTGGAACGAGCATGAACCCAAATATGATCTGCGCGATTGGTCTGCAGATGGCGAAAAAATGAGCAAGGGTGTCACCCTCTCGCTTGAAGAGTTGCTGGCTTTAAAAGAATTGTTGACTACGATGAAATTGTAGTTCCTAGTGATTCAGATCCCACAACAACCGCAGACCATCCAGTGTCAACCAGGGGGAGATGATCTCGATCACGTCTGTTTCTTTTGCCACGATCTCAGCCAACCCTCCGGTTGCGATCACCTTCATATCTTCCCCCAATTCCTTGCGGAAGCGTGCCACCATGCCTTCCACCATCGAAACATAACCGAATAACAAGCCTGACTGCATGGCATGTGTCGAATTCCGTCCGATCACGGAAGGAGGTCGCTGGATGTCTATGCTGGGCAGCTTGGCAGTGCGCTGGAAGAGTGCTTCAGCTGCCAGGTTGATGCCGGCTGTGATGGCGCCGCCCAGGTAATCTCCGTTCTTGGTGATGGCATTAAAGGTCGTGGCTGTCCCAAAATCGATCACGCAGGCTGGTCCGCCGTACTGGTGGAAGACTGCCACCGCGTCAGCCACCCGGTCCGCGCCGACCGCGCGCGGGTCTTCATAGCGGATTCGGATTCCGGTCTTGATACCGGCGTCCACCACGAAAGGCTCCTGGTGCAGGTACTGACTGCAAGCCTCCTGTACGCGCCGCGTCAGCGGAGGCACCACCGAAGCAAGGCAGATACCTGTCAGATCGGCTGGAGTTAGACTGGCATTTTCGAGCAAACCCAAAAACTGCAGTCCATACTCATCCGGCATGCGCTGGTGGTCGGTTGCCAGGCGCCAGTGCGAGCCGATCTCCTTGCCAGGGTAGAGCCCGAGGGTAAGATTGGTATTACCTATGTCAATTGCCAGTAACATGTGTTTATTTTACTCCAATATTATCAAGAGACCCCGAAGGTTTTTGGAAACATTTAGGGTCTTGTGATCAATTAGGATCCTAAACTGTTTAATACAACGACCCTGGCGGAATGACCCAGCTCACTGTTGCCGGTATCGGCGTCAGGAAATACACGGTCACATGCCGGTGCCAGCCGACATAAGCGTCATCCGGGTAGCCCAGGTCGATCCAGGCTCCGGAGATGTAGGCTGTATCCATAGCCACGGCAAAGCCGTAACCGGGTACGTACAGGCGCGTGCCGCATGGGATGTAATTCAAGTCCACAGCCACATAGCCAGGCTGCCATTTACCCCCGCAAGCCACTGCGCCATACCAAGGTGGCGAGGTCATCTTGGGATGGTACGAGGTTGCGTAGAAATCGAGAGCGCGATAATACTCCACCGTCCCATGCGGGCTGTCCATTGTCTGGACAGTGATCCTGGTCCCGAATCCCTCGATCTGGGCCACTGGTTCTACCAGCACCTGTTTGGTTTCAATGATGCGTTCTGTTTCCTTTCCGTCCTCATAGCGGATGCGCGTCCGACTGGCAGACAGACCGCTCTGTCCAA
>JBDRQK010000440.1:0-3245 GCA_043826315.1 Chloroflexota bacterium | reverse complement strand
AGCGGTTAAGGAAGATTGAGAAAAATAAGTAGCTCCTTGTGAATTTGATCTCGATATGACGGAGAGCACCGTCTACTCGACCAACGAGAGTAAGAGATAAGATCAGGTTTGTTTAACAGGAGGGCTTCATGTCAACTTCAGTTTTACGGCGTGTTTTCTGGTTCCTGAACAAATTTTTTATGGTACCCATGTTCCGGCTGGGTTTTGGACCCTTCGTGGGCAATCCATTATCCGGTTACATCATGGTCATCAAAAATACTGGTCGCAAGAGCGGTAAAACCCGCTATGCACCGGTCAATTACTGTATCCATCATGGTGACCTGTACTGCCTGGCTGGCTTTGGCAGGATCTCCGATTGGTATAAAAATATTCTGGCAAACCCGCATATTGAAATCATCCACCCGGATGGTCCTATTGCTGGCGTGGCGGAGGTTGTTAAAGATGCTGACAACCGCACGGCTCTATTGCGTATGATCCTGAAGAATGCCGGTTTTGCAGGCTTTTTTGAGGGTTTCAATCCTTTTACAATTAGTGACGAGGAACTGGAACGTAAACTTGGTGACCGACCTCTGATACGCATTCATCCGGTCGGGTTGGGTAATGGCGCCAGTGACCCGGCTGGTTGGATGTGGGTGACGTTGGTGGTGATCTGTGTGTTGGTGGTGGTTGCGCTGGTGAAGTAAGATTTGTAATTGATATACATGTAATCATACGCCACCTTGTTTTGAACTATTTGGCGATCAACCTAATTATCAAATGCCCACTTGGGAAACGATGGTGCACATTTATAGTCAGACAGTTGGGATGTATTCCAGTCATAAGATAAGGAGAGCATATGAATCTGCACGAAAAAATCAATTATGTTGAAATCCCTGCCAAAGATCTGGCGGCTACAAAAGCGTTCTTTCAATCCGTTTTTGGTTGGTCTTTCGTAGATTACGGACCCGAATACACTGCGTTTTCAGATCAGGGATTGGATGGTGGTTTCTACCAATCTGACCTGAAATCATCCCCGCAAAATGGTGCTGCGCTGGTTATTTTCTACAGTAACCAATTGGAGGTTACGCTTGCGAAAGTTAAAAAAGCAGGCGGTTTAATTGTTCAACCCATTTTTTCATTCCCCGGGGGACGTCGATTTCACTTCACTGAGCCAAGCGGAAACGAATTTGCTGTCTGGAGCAAATGATCGGCTTAAAATAAGAGAATATAGCTGCTTGAGAAGTCACATTTAAGGTTAATGAGACTACTTGAAGGGTAAAATAATTTCACCCTAAACCCAACCAGCGGCGTACCAGCAACATCAATCCCGAGCCTACCGCCCAGACTGTGTAACCTATCCCCAACATGGGTACCAACTTCAACCCAGCTCGCGCTGCCAACCAGATGGTGATGACGAAGGTTACCGTTGGAAGAATGCCAAAAAAAAGATTCTGACTGAAGGAGCTTACAGCCAATTTATCTCCTCCACTGGAGGAATATACGATCCATAAGGTCAAGGGGATGGTCAGTGGCATGGTGGCTGTTATGGCTGCAAAGGTTTTGCTTTGTTTTTCGATCACAGCTACCAGGATGATGACCATTACTGATATTGCCACTGGCAAAATATCTTGAATTTTAAGTTGCATGAGAATTCCTGATTCGAGTTGATATTATTTTTGGAGGTATTCTTCGTCTTGGTCATCGGCCAGATCGACAGGTTTACGGGAGGTTTGCAGATGACGGAATGCCAGTGCTCCTACCGCCAGCGGAAACCAGAAGGTGACGGCGCGGTAGGTCAGCGTGATAACTGCCGCTGAACCCAAAGGCACCCGCATGGCATTCAGGGCAAGTGTGAGAGCGCCTTCCACGAAACCGAGACCGGCTGGGGTGGGGGAAACGATCGTGAAGAGATATGCGGTACTAAAACCTGCCACCAGGGTTCCGGCTGTAAAAGGTACCTGGTAAGCCTGGAAGGAGATCGCCAGGATGATCAGCAGGATAGCTTTGTTGTTCAATGCGAAGAGGAAAGGCCAGATCAGCTCCTTGCGTTTACCTTTGATGGCTAGCAGACCATCTGATACTTCAAAGGCATAGCGACGAGCGCTTTCTTCACTCAAATAAGGTCGGTGGATGAACGGGTTGAACAGACGATTGATAAAGCGAACCAAACCCGAAAGGGCACGCCCAAGCCTCTCCCCGGATTTGTAACCCAGAAACAATATCAAAGATAACCCGATGGCCAACCCCAGCATAATAAAAGAGGCGGAAATATCGCCTGAATTTAAATTGTTGCGACGGATCAATACCACCCATCCCAAAGCCAGCAAACACAAGAAGGCAAAATAATCATATAGCACGAATAAAGCACCAATCACCGTGACATGACCGCTGGGATGATTTCTCCGTTTGGCATCATCCAGGAAGAGCGCCATCCCCCCGATACCGGCGCTGGGGGCGACGACATTAATAAAATTGGCAGCTGAGGCTAACCAGAACAAATGGCGACCGTTTTCTTCTAATCCCATCAAGCGGTACAAAACACGGAAGCTGGTTCCCAGGTTAAAAAGCCAGAGCAGTTCAACTACAAGCGCAAGACCCCATAAACGCCAATCACTTTTATCAAGGGTTTTGACTATATTTTCAATTTCAGAAAAACTTATAATGACCAGTAATATCCCCAGCATTAGAACGATGGCTATCAATACTTTTCGCATTCCGGGATTATAACGGAAAATGGTTTTCTTTAAAATAAGAAAAAACCCGCAGGTGGTGTTTGAACCTTCCTGCGGGCATGGAAATCATATCGCATTATTCTAACTTCTGCGTCTGCCTCCCACCAGGTTGACGAAGTAAAGCAATTGCAGCAGGGCTGTGATAAGTCCTGCCACGTAGGTCAGGGCAGCCGCGTTCAAGACACTGCTGACCCCTTTCATTTCCTGAGGAGAGTTGATCAAACCCGAATCTATCAGTAATTTCCGTGCCCGGTTGGAAGCATTCAATTCGACCGGTAAGGTGGCAAGCGCAAAAAGAGCGCCTCCGGCAAAGGCAAAAACACCCATCCAGGCCAGATTCGTATAATTAAGAAATAAACCTGCCATGATCAATATCCATCCCAACGAAGAACCTATGTTAACCATTGGTACGATCGCAGACCGAAAGCGCAGAGGCAGGTAGTCTTCGGAGTCTTGCATGGCGTGTCCCAACTCATGGGCTGCGATCGCCAGGGAAGCCACTGAAGCAGTTTCTGCCACACCGCGCGAGAGATG
>JBDRQK010000439.1:0-2029 GCA_043826315.1 Chloroflexota bacterium | reverse complement strand
CAATTTGCTTTGCGGTCTCATCCGTCAAGAGCCAGCCTACCTGAACCAACCTTGGCCAGTTTTTTGAGTCCGAGGCTGGTGCCCGGTAATTTGAGGGAACCCCTGTGGTTTCGGTGTCGAAGAATAAGTACATACCTGCTCTCCTGTTTGTTTCTTAGGTGAGTGAATGTGCTGGTTATAAGGACAATCGAAAAAATCCCTGCTTACTCAATCGTTTAGCTGAGATTGTCCTGCTTCCAGTGGCGCATCGCATTCTCAATCCATGTCAATCGAGTCCCATCCGGTAACAGTTGGCTTTCAAAATTGAACAACCGCTCCACTGCGGAGTGATCGCCACCCACCTTGCCAAGCAGATCGTTGTAGATTACAACCTGATTAATGACAGCCCCGAATAGATCATCTACAAGATAAGGATGCTTTGTAAACTTTCTTAAGAAGCCATTCAGGCTGGTAAAAAATCCCCTATGTTGAGGAGTAACAGGGCTTGAACCTTCCTGGTAATCCTGGTCGATCCTGTCATCTGGCTCATAAAGGTTG
This sequence comes from Chloroflexota bacterium, assembly GCA_043826315.1. Lineage (GTDB taxonomy): Bacteria > Chloroflexota > Anaerolineae > Anaerolineales > Villigracilaceae > UBA12087. Next base: position 1,492 of record JBDRQK010000439.1, on the reverse strand, counting down.
AACCCACATTTTGGGCAGCGAGTGATTTCGAGGTAAATGGTTGCTCCACAACGCCCGCACTCGATCTCGTAATCCGCTGGTTGGGAGTCAATGCTTATTGGCATAGTAGCTAGTGACCTTTCAGGCACAAAAAACTGTAAGGATTATTCTCATTCTTTCTTTTTCAACCATGCTTCAATATATGGATCATGGATTTTCCTGCGCAACACCCTTTCAACATACTTCTCAAATGCGATTCCGAATTCACTGTTCTTTAGTTTTGGGTCGCTTCTGAATGCCATCACGGCAAAACGGGCTTCATTGCTGTTGAGTGAGAGATAATCTCCATATAGCCAGAGATTATTGCGGCTGAAGGAGTCGCAATAAACAGACCAGTGTAGCAACTCGGATTTTTCAGCCACAAGATCCCGGAGTTGATGGCATTGTTCCTCGGAAAAAGGTTCACCTTCCGGAATTTCAAGCCAGATCATGGCAATCCTGGCATTCAGACGCTCCTGGCGCCGCTCATAATTTTCAGGTGTATCCCATTCCATAAATTCTTCTCTCCGGAGACTAATCCCTTCATCCAGATTGTCAGATTCAGGAAATACAGCCAGAAACTACCTCATCACAATCTACGAAACCTAGCTGTATCCTTGCTGAAGAGTCTAAACCAACATTAACCGGATTGATCCAAATACTCTTTGGCTTTTGTATTAGTCAATCGGGTTAATAAATCCGAGTCCTCTGTCCCATTTACCAGGAATTCATAATCAGAAGTGTAAAGGTAATAGGTGTCACATTCAGGGCATTGAAGAAGTTGTTTCGCACGACTGCTGAATGGTGCAAAATCCTTAACGATTTGGAGTTTTTTTGAAGCAGGTGGTAAATAGGTGGCTTCTTGCTCCCATCCAACTTTTTGTGAGGCAGATTCGCAATCTGCCAGTTGTGAACAAATAGTGCACAGAGTGTTATGTGATTCTTGATTTGAATCCATTGAATTAATCATTATTTTGTCTGCTTAAACCTAAGCTATCAAGATTGTGCAAAGGGCATAAAGTGCTTAACGATTGGTTGCCTGGCAATTAATGAAGAAAACTTTAAATTTGCCGCAGATCGCCTGAATCGCTGACCGATTTGAAGTGATTATACCGGCTATTTTCGTAATAGGATTATTGGCTCTGGTAAATTATTATTGTGGAGAGTGGCATTGCTTTACCCAATAACCAGGATATTTGTAAGTAAGAATAAAGGATTTTTATGTCATTTGTAAGTGATTTTATGGATGTTTTAATTTGAGAAAAATCAAGTTACCCAAACGATTTTTCGGGAATCACTATTTCATGCATAAATATCCGGACTGGTGTTAAAATCAGTTAGCTTGACGCTTCGCGAAGAACGCTTATAATTCAGTTACTGAATTATGGAATCTGGTAGACTTGTAAGAATGTACTTCAGATCTCCAGGGTCTATGTGATATCAAAAAGAGAAGACAGGGAGTAACAATATGCCG
>JBDRQK010000438.1:0-8962 GCA_043826315.1 Chloroflexota bacterium | reverse complement strand
TTCAAGGTCTTCCGGTTCTCGCGTGAGTGAAATGAAAAACCAGGAAACGAGCATGATCAAACCTGTTAGCAGGAATAGCAAACTGAAATCAAATCTGTTGGATATTTTGCTCAGAATTGAACCGGCTATAATCGCACCTACGCTCATGAAAGCATTGGCTGCTGCGGATTGAGTACCAAAGAAGGTGCCGCGAGTTTCAGACGGGATGATCTTGCAGATCATTGAAGTCCAGGCATTAGCAGTAAAACCACCTCCTAATCCCTGCCAGGTCAGGAAAAGGAAGGTCAGGATCAGGGCATTCTGTTTTCCAAGGGCAGGTAGAAACCAGGCAACCAGTGCCAAACCGAAAAATGGGATCCGCTCCTGTAAAGTTAACAAGACTACGGCAGGTTTATATTGTCGCATGCGTGAGATCCAGCCTGCGGTGAATATTTGTGGGAATTGCCAACCAAAGGCGTGCACAGCAGGAACCAGACCGATCAGAATAGCCGAATCGGTCATGCGATTGACAAAGATTGGGATGAAAGCGGAAAAAGAACTGATCCCGAGACCAAGACCAAAAAAAGCCCCGTCCAGGAGATTTATAACGACATTAAACCGCAGATGTTTTTGGATCTCGCTGCGCATTCTAATAGACATTGGGCGATTGTACTATGGATGAGTTTTATTCAAGGTTGTTTCACGTCCAGATTTCCGTATTACAGGAAGACATTTTTTTATGCGACCAGTGTTTTTTAGGTTAGTATATAATAAACCATTTGGATATATAATTCTAGTAAAGAAAACGAATCCTTATAGCCAATAATCGTGAGCGGAAGTTTATTGAATTTGCCATTTTTTCTTGCAGATGAAAAATAATTCTGCATATCTTGTAAGGAGTAAGTATGCTTTCAAGACTTGCTTCCATCATACGCAAAGAATTTATTCAGATTTGGCGGGACAAACGCACGCTGGGTATCGTTTTGGTGATCCCGATTATTCAGCTTTTTCTTCTGGGTTACTCAGCCACCAGCGACATCCGCAACGTACCATTGGCAGTATTTGATCAATGCCATTGTGTCGAATCGCGCAATCTGCTCGATGCATATCGTGTTGCAGATTATTTTCGCCTGGCGTATGAGGTCGGTTCGCAGGAAGAAATCCGTGCTCTTATCGAGCAGGGCAAAGCTCGAGCTGGGATCATCATCCCTCCCGATTTCAATGACCAATTGGTGAAAGGGGAGGCTGAAGTTGCCTTCATTCTGGATGGATCGGATGCAACAGCCGGTTCCACTGCACTCTCAGCCGCTACGTTGATAGGGCAGTCTTTTTCCACTCGCCTGATGGTTCAACGTCTGGAAAAAGCCGGGTTGGATCCACAGTCTTTTAAACCTCCTTTAACCGTCCAGACCCGCGTTTGGTACAACCCGGACCTGGTCAGTTCATTTTTCATGATTCCAGGTGTGATTGGGATGATTCTTTTTGCGATCACATCCATACTGACTGCCACAGCCATCGTGCGCGAACGCGAGCGAGGAACCATCGAACAGTTGATTGTGACTCCCATCCGCTCATGGGAATTGGTGGTGGGAAAGATCCTGCCGTATGTTTTTCTGGCATTCATCGATACGCTCGAATCACTGGCGATCGGACATTGGTGGTTTAAGGTTCCAATTCGGGGAGATCTTGGGTTGATCCTGGGGTGTTCAGGCTTGCTCTTGCTGTCTGGTTTGGGTATTGGTTTGTTTGCCTCAACCATAGCCAATACCCAGCAGGAGGCTATGCTGACGGTATGGATGACAATGCTGCCTTCCATTTTTCTTTCCGGTTTTTTCTTCCCGATCGAAGCTATGCCAAAAATATTACAGGCTGTCTCTTATTTTGTGCCGTTGCGCTACTATCTGGTCATTCTGCGCGCATTGTTGATGAAAGGTGTCGGAGCCGGAGCGATCATGAATGAGATCATACCTCTGGCAGCATTTGGAGTGTTGATCATGGGAGCTGCAGCTGCACGTTTCCGAAAGAGATTGGATTGATATCAGGTTTTATTAAATATTTGTGATTATGACGTTCTTGTGCAAATGGAGAAAAAATGAAACATAAGAAACCACCTGTCCCCGTTATTGTGCTGCTGATCGTCGCTTTATTAATTGGCGGATATTATGGGATCAAGGCTTTGACAACGAATGGAAACGTTCAGGTAATGGTTTCTGGCACGATCGAGACTACAGAGATAACGATCTCCCCTGAAATTCCAGGCAAGGTTGTCGATGTCTTTGTCCAGGAAGGCGCACAAGTTAAGGTCGGAGACCCACTTTTCCGCTTGGATGATAGTATGTTGCAAGGTCAACGTGTTGCTGCAGAAGCTGCTTTGAATACGGTAACTTCTGCTTCTGAAACCGCTAAGGCAGCAATTGCGACAGCCCGATCAAATTACGAACTGGCAGCGGATGCTGCCAGGCTGGAAGCAGTTGCCAGTCGTACCATGGATTGGGCTTCGAACTCCCTTTCCGGATATTCTCTTCCGGGAGGTTACTTTTCTCAGCAAGAACTTTTGAATGCTGCCATAGCAGAAGTTGATGCAGCTCAACTTAACCTGGATGCTGCCTCAGAGGATCTCAATAATAGCCTCGCTTCTCCTGCCGGTAAAGAGTTTATTGTTGCTGAAGAAGATTTACTGGCTGCCCGATTAGCGGAACAAATTGCCCAGGATGTCCTAGCACGCTCAAAAATGGTATTAAATACTGCTTTGATCGATCTTGCCCAGGTTGCATTTGATGAAGCTAAAACTGAAACCGAATCCGCCCAGGCTGTTTACGATGGTTTGAAGAATAGTGATGGTGCCCAAACCATCATCTCTGCTCGATTAGGATTGTCTATTGCCAAAGAGAGGTTTGAAACAGCACAAGATCATCTCTTGAAATTGCAATTTGGTGATGCCTCACCAAAACTTCAAGCAGCAAAAGCAGCGTTGGATCAGGCAGAACTGGCAGCCGCACAGTCAGAAGCTGCAATTTCACAGGCTCAAGCTCAACTGGCTCTCATTGATCTGCAGATCAGTAAGGTAATGGTGCTGGCACCAACTGATGGCGTTATTCTGACCCGCTCAATTGAACCAGGTGAAATGGTCAGCTCAGCTGCTTCAGCCCTTAAGATCGGCTGTTTAGACAGCCTAACCATCACTGTCTTTGTGCCGGAAGATATTTATGGAACCCTTTTCCTGGGGCAGGCGGCAAGTTTGAAAGTTGATTCTTACCCGGGTGAATCCTTCTCTGCCAGTATCCTTCACATCGCAGAACAGGCTGAATTCACCCCACGAAATGTTCAAACCGTAGAGGGGCGAAAAGCAACCGTTTTTGCTGTGCGGTTGCAGGTGAATGATCCCAGCGGTAAGTTAAAACCAGGTATGCCGGCTGATATTACATTTGAACCGTAAAAATTTTTTTCTCAACCCTCAAGGTTGGATGGAAAATCCTTGAAATCAGGTGACTTTCATAACGTTCTGAAAGGTGACCAAAGAAATGCTCGCTAAGGATGAATTTTGGACAAAGATCAAGAATGTTCAACGCATTCACAAATGCTTGTATGGATCTGGCATGGGATGGGTGGTTGGTTGGATCATCCTGCTGCTGGAACATACGGGTCGCAAAAGTGGGAAGCGCCATGTCACGCCTCTCCAATACGAGAAGATCAATGGTTCCTATTATGTTGGAGCAGCTCGTGGTACAAAAGCAGATTGGTATCGCAATATTTTGGTCAACTCTCAAGTTCATGTCAAGGTCGGCAGGCTTGAATTTGATGGCTGGGCTGAACCGGTCACGGACCCTGGGCAAGTGATCGAGTTCCTTAAATATCGGTTTAAAAGACATCCGCTTATGATGGGATTAATGATGAAAATGCATAAACTTCCCATGCACCCTGATGAAACACAGTTGGAAGGACTAGCAAAAAACCTTGCAATCGTTATACTGCATCCACCGGAAACGATCAATGAGATGAACATTGAAACATAGGAAACTATGATTGAAACAAAAGGTTTAAATAAATCCTTCGGGTCTGTTCAAGCTGTTAACCAGTTGAACCTGAGTATCAAAGCAGGTGAGATCTATGGTCTGGTCGGCTCGGATGGAGCCGGAAAGACGACCACACTTCGCTTGCTGGTTGGTGCCTTGCACCCGGATTCCGGTCAGATCACCATATGCGGGTTTGTCCTCGACAAGCAAGTGGAGCAAGCCCGTGCCCGGATCGGTTATCTTTCCCAGCGATTTTCATTGTATGAAGACTTAACGGTATTAGAAAATATAAGGTTCTTCGCTGAAGTGCGAGGTCTATCACCAGCAGATTGGCGACCACGCAGTTTAGAGATATTGGAATTCGTAGGATTGGCAGCTTTTAAAGATCGTAATGCAGGTTTGCTGTCAGGAGGTATGAAGCAAAAATTGGGGTTGGCTTCCGCACTGGTTACTCAGCCGAGCGTATTGCTTCTTGACGAACCCACCACTGGTGTCGATCCAGTCACTCGTCAAGACTTCTGGCAGCTTCTGGTGAAGTTGGTAGCTCATCCAGCGCAGGTAGCAGTCCTTATAACTACACCTTATATGGATGAAGCCACTCGCTGCAACCGTATTGGTTTCATGCAAAAGGGAAAATTGATCACCGAGGGAACACCTTCACAATTACGTTCCCGTCTAAATGGACGAATTCTGGAACTGCGAGGTAACCCATTGAGGAATATTAGAAACCTGGTGTCTGCTGAAATGGACGTAGAAGATGTACGCCTATTCGGAGACCAGCTTCACCTGCGAACAATTCCGGGAAAATCAGCTGAGGTCATCAAACACTTGGAAACATCAATTCCGGCAGCAGGTTATAAAATAGATTCCATTCGCCAGATTCCTGCCAACTTGGAAGATGTGTTCATCCTGCTTTCTGAACAGGAAGTAACTCCCAACCAAGAGAAGCTAGAATTGCCGGAGGCACATACTCAAGCGCTGATCACCTTATTGGAACGAATTCCGCCTGAAAAATTTAACTGGGTTCTGACAGGTAGCGCCAGTTTACGCTTGCAAGGCATGGATATACCGGTTCATGATCTGGATATCGAATGCAACTCGCTGGATATTCGTAATATTGAACAAGCAATATTTGAATTCATCACCACCCCGGTTCACCTTTGGGAATCCGATCATATCCGTTCTTTGGATGGTAAAGCCCGGATCAACGAAATTGAGATCGAATTGATAGCTGATTTGGAAACTCAGAATTCGGACAGCAGTTGGAAAAGGATCATCGAATTTGACCAGAAGATCTGGCGACAGTGGTACGGTTATAAAGTACCTCTTTTACCTTTGACTGTTGAAATGGTTGCTTACAAAGAAATGGGTCATGATGAAAAAGCGCTTCTAATTCAAGAAACCATCCAACACATGAAAGAGGTCGATCTTGCCTGAACCAGTAGTCCAGGTTGAAGGATTGACGCGTTATTTTGATGAATTCCTGGCTGTAGATCATGTCTCTTTTACGATCACAGCCGGAGAAGTGGTAGGTTACTTGGGTCCCAATGGATCGGGCAAAACCACAACAATCCGCCTACTATTGGGATTATTGCAGCCTAGCGGAGGAGTAGCAACCGTTCTTGGTTTTGATGCCTTTCTTCAAACTGAAGAAGTCCGCAAGCGCTGTGGCTATATGTCCCAGAAGTTTGCCTTATATGATGATCTGACGGTTTTGGAGAACATGATTTTTTACGGGGGAATATATGGAATACGTGATAATAAGGATATTCAGGGGACTCTTGAAATGGTCGGTCTTGCCGGGCATGAAACTGAATTAGCACGGGCATTGTCAGCCGGTTGGCGCCAGCGCCTGGCATTAGGAATCGCCCTGGTACACCATCCGCAGATACTCTTCTTGGATGAACCCACCAGCGGGGTAGATCCATCCGCCAGACGCACCTTCTGGGATCTGATCTATAATCTAGCCGGACAGGGAGTTACCATAATGGTTACCACCCATTACATGGACGAAGCTGAATACTGCAACCGGGTTGGCATGATGCGGGATGGCAAGCTTCTTGCCTTGGATTCACCTCAGAACTTAAAAACCAGTGTGGTTCCTGGAAAGGTTTGGGAATTTTATACGAATTCGATATTGGAAGGTTTGGAAAAGCTTCCAATGGTACCCGGCGTTTTACGGGTGGGTTTGGCCGGTGATCACCTGCGCCTTATTGTTGAATCAAATTTAGATAAAAAAAATTTAGAATCATCAATCCTTGGTTTGGGTTTAAGAAGAGTCAGACTTGATCCTGGTGAAGCCACCCTTGAGGATGTGTTTCTAGCCCTGGCCAGGAAGTGAGTATCACGTAAATCATTTCTCCTTGATAGCAGATGTCACAACTCCCAGGGCTGCCACCCCGGCTGCCGCAAGGAAGCCCATATCAACCCCATTGAATAACCCTTCGACTGTATCCGTGGCCAGGTGGGTGGTTAAAATTGCTCCAGCCAACCCGATCCCCAGCACCATGCCAAAGTTGCGCGCTTCGCCTTGTACACCTGAGGCGATACCCTGCCGGGCTTTTGGAGCAGCTCCCATTAATGCACTCGTGTTGGGTGACACAAATATCCCTGTACCAAGTCCGGCTGCAACCAACCCCAATACAACCAGCCAAATCCTTGTAAGGGGTCCGATAAAGGACAACCCAATTAACCCTGCCGCCAGCACTCCCATGCCGATCATTCCCATGCTTCTTGAGCCGAATCTGTCCGATAATGTGCCGCTAATTGGTGCTATGATCGCCATGATCACAGGTTGGGCAGTCAACAATAAACCTGCTGTGGCCGGATTCATACCCCGTCCCTGGATCAAATAAAATGGCATTAAGAAGATAATACTGTAAATACTGATGTAATTCAGAACTGCACTGGCAGTGGATGTGGAAAACAAGGGAATTCGAAAAAGGCTCAGATCCAGCATTGGATCAGGAGAGTGCTTTTCGATCTTGATGAAAATAGCCAGCAGGAGAAGTGCTACAATCAGCAAGCCAATCACTGTGGGAGAACCCCAACCCCAATCGGCACCTTTATTTAAACCTAGCATGAGTGCAGTCAAGCCGCACATAAATACAACTGAGCCTGGTAGATCGAAGCGTTTATTTCCATCAGCCGGGATATCTTTCGGAATAAAAACGATACTTAAGGTAAGGGCAACCAATCCAATCGGAATATTGATGTAGAAAACTGTTTGCCAACCGAATGTTTGCGTAAGCCAACCCCCCAGGGAAGGTCCGATGGTTAACCCAAGGTAGGTCATTGTGGAAACCAGACCAAAAGCACGGCCGCGTTCTTTGGCAGGAAAATTACCGGTCACAATTGCTGGAGAATTCGAGGCAAGCATGGCTCCTCCAATTGCTTGGATCCCACGAAAAACTATCAGTGCGTTGGATGACCAGGCTGATCCACACATTATGGACCCTGCAATAAAGATACCAAATCCCCACAGGTAGATCTTTTTATGTCCCTTCAGGTCTCCCAACCGTCCAAACGTCAGCAGCAGACCACTGATAACCAGCAGATATATGGATACCACCCATTCAATACTTGCCACATCGCTGTTAAAAGTATTTCTCAGAATGGGAAGAATGATATTGACAACGCTCACATCCATGGCTGACATGAAAGAACCTGCACCTACGGCTATCAACACCAACCACTTCACATTTATCTTTTTTGTCATACATCCTCACAAAGTAACAAGATATAAAATTCTACTACCACCTGTTAAAATTATGTGAACTAGGAGCAAAGTTTTAGGTATTTAAGGGTCGCAATTGCAAGAATTTTCTTTTTTTTGGATCTCTGAAGTCTGAGGATGCTTCAAATCTGAAACCGAAACTTGCTCAAGAAAGTTATGCAGATTATGTTCTCCTCCAATATAAAAAGACCCTTAAAAATAAAAGTTAGCGATATCAAAATTGATGAAATCTTGAAAAAAAAACATGTGATCAGGAAAACTTATATAGTTTCACACTCAACGTGAAAACAGCAATTTACATCGTATAACTTTCCAAGGAAGCATATAGTAAAATTATGCGCATGTCTCCAGTCAAACCTAATCTTCTATCTCGTATTACCCGTATTATGGGTTGGACAAAATCCAGTTACGTACTATTAGGACTCTTTGTATTAACTGTCTTCGTCATTATCTATGTCTGGTGGCCTCTGGCTCAAATGGTGCTGTCCTATGTAGACTGGCAGGCTGATTGGTGGCGGTATTTCGACTGGCTGTTGGTAGGAATATTCCTGTTCATGTCCCTGGTCATCATGATCGGGGCTGACCTTCGAAAAGACGCTCTCATCATCCTGGTGGGAGCACTCGGTGGTTTGGTTATCGAGGCTTGGGGCACACAGACTTACTTATGGTGGTACTTCACTGCTCAACGGCCACCATTATGGATCATCCCTGCCTGGCCGATCGCCAGCCTTACCATCGATCGTATGGTCCGTTTTTTAAACAAAGTTACTCCTGCGGCGAAAGGGAAATGGAAACATATCTACCGGGTAGCCTACTGGGTAATTTTCCTGATATTCACTATCATGATGATATTATTCATCTGGCCGACAATTTTAAAATCCATGACCCTTATGGCACTTTTATTGGTGCTTTTCCTGATTGTTACCCCCTTCGATCATCGCTTTACTTTGCTGATTTTCTTGGCAGGCGCAGGATTGGGTTATTTTCTCGAGTTTTGGGGAACAACCCGCGAGTGCTGGACATACTACACCTTGCAAAAACCACCCATATTTGCCATCCTGGCTCATGGTATGGCAGCGGTTGCCTTCTGGCGTTCTGGTTTGGTGCTTCAGATGTTATGGCATAAGATCAGGCACGTTCAAAACCACCATCAGTTGGTTGAGCAAGATTTCAGTGATTAAGGTGTCAAGGCAATTTTATGCGGGATAGTATCAAGCTCAATTCACTTTTTCCC
>JBDRQK010000437.1:0-7917 GCA_043826315.1 Chloroflexota bacterium | reverse complement strand
GAATTAAAAATGATCGAATTGAAAAAGGAGATCAATTCTCTTCTAAAGCAAGCCGGTAAGCCGGAAAAGTATCCGCGCCTGGATGAAGAGTAAATTTGAATGTCGAACTAGTGATTTAAAAAGGAGAGTATCATGTTTAGAAAAGTGTTGATCACCTTCGTGGTTATTTTCGTCTTCCTGACGGGATGCTCGCCTCAAGCAACCCCCACAACAGAGCCGACCCGGGTGATCCTGCCCACAGAGGAACCCGAAGTTGTTGAACCAGCATCCGTCTTCATCGAAGCCCCTCAACTGGCAGATCTGGTGGCAGCAGGTGAGCTTCCACCTGTGGATGAACGTCTGCCCAAGAACCCCATGGTTATCCAGCCGGTTGAGCGCGTGGGGACCTATGGAGGCACCTGGCGCATGGGCATCACCGAATCATCTGACCTGAAGTTTATCAGGGTCAACGCCGGTTATGAAAACCTTTTGCGATGGGACCCAAATTGGTCCAGGGTCATTCCTAATATTGCTCAATCTTATGAAGTCAATGAGGATTCCAGCGAATTCATCTTTCACCTGCGGGAAGGACTGAAATGGTCCGACGGGGTTCCTTTCACCGCCGACGATATTGTATTCTGGTATGAAGCAGATCTAATGAACAATGAATTACACGATTCCATTCAGAGCCGCTTTGTCGTGAATGGAATACCTGTCCAGGTTGAAAAGATCGATGCAATTACTGTTAAATTCAGCTTTGCAGGATCATACGGACAATTTCTATCCCAACTTGCAGATTTACCAACCGATGAGATCACAGCAACTCCCATGCATTACATGAAACAGTTCCATCCAGATTACAATCCCGATGGGATCGATGCATTGATCGCTGAGGCTGGTGCGGAGGATTGGGTGGAATTATGGAAAAACAAGGTTCATTATTACCAGAATCCGGAAATGCCTACCATAAATGCCTGGGTTCTGACGGAATGGTTCGACGAGAATTCGCCTTTTATTATTATGGAGCGCAACCCTTATTACTGGAAGGTCGACACGGATTTCAACCAATTACCCTATATCGATCGCATCCAATTCACTGTCTTCCCATCCAATACAGTGATCACTCAGGCGGCAATGGATGGGCAGATCGACATGCAGTATATAAGTCTTGGGATCAGGCAATCTAACTATGATGATTGGGCTGCAAAAATGACCACGGGAGATTATGATCTACACACCCTGATTAATCCACGCTCCAATTATCTCTCCATCCAGCTCAACCTTGTACATCAGGACCCGGTTTTGAGGGAAGTATTTAACAACAAAACTTTCCGTATTGCCTTATCCGAGGCTATCGATCGCAACGAGATCATTGACCAGGTCCTTGGCATCCCGCTTGAAGTGCGCCAACCTGCTCCGCTGAGAGAATCGCCGTATTATCGCGAGCAGTTGGCAACTCAATATACTATGTTCGATCTACCCCATGCCAATCAACTCCTGGATGAAGCCGGATATGATAAACGCGATTTTGAGGGCTATCGGCTCACACCGGAGGAACAGCGCATCGAGTTCACCCTATCCATGGTTAACGATGCGATCTACAAGGGGGCAGCAGAGATGGTAGCGGAATACTGGCAGGATCTGGGTATCCTGGTTCACATTGAAGAACAAGATGGTTTGACTAATGCGGTCAGATCGAACGAGTACGATGCCATCATTTCCAGCGTCAACGGCGGGTTGGATGTGGTTGAAAACCCGGGCATTTACCTGCCCTTCAATGAATCCGACTCATTCTATGCAATCCAGTGGTTATATTGGTACCAGGATCACAGCCTGGGAGAAGAACCACCGGAACCGGTGAAAGAGCAAATGCAACTTTACGATCAGATCAAATCTTCAACCGATCCAGATGAAATTAAGAACCTGATGGGTCAGATACTGACGATTGCCGAAGATAATTTTTTCGTAATGGGGATCTCTAAACCCGAAGAATTTTATTTGTTGGTCAAAACGAACTTTCTCAATGTCCCCTGGGCGATGCCGAAATCTTTTTCCTACCCAACTCCGGCACCAACCAATCCATGCCAGTATTTTATTGATGTGCAAGAATAAGCCGAAGGCAGTGTAAATAATAAGGTTGACCGTCAGTTTTGGTCTTCAAGCGACAACCACCCGGATCAATGGTCCGGGTGAGAGAAATGCAAGGTGAATCATGAATAAATTTTATAACAACCTTTCCTTCAGAATCGGTGTCATTATCATCCTGGTGGAGATGGTCGTGCTCACAGCGCTCGGTGTTATCTATATCAATCGTTTCTCAAACCAGGTTGATAGACGGATCGAAACCCAGGTCCAACTGCCCGGTATGCTGATGAACGCGGGACTACTGAGCTTCGACTCGGTTTCTGACCCGGCCACGATGCGGAAGCTAGTCGGGGACGAGTTGACCACCGGGTTGGTGGTGGGTGTGAACGGTAACGTCTTTTACGCACTTGACCCGGATCACCTGGCAATGGATGTGACCGATATCCCCTCTGTGGATGCCACCCTTTTCAATATCGAAAACCCGCAAGATTTAGTCATCCACAACCCGCAAAAGGTCATCTCGGTCACCCCGATCTTCGCCGCAGATCAACGCACGCCGCGCTTCTTCGTTTACGTAGAGGTCAGCAATCTTGCGGCGACTGCTGAAAAAAATGCGCTGACCCGCTTATTTGTTCTTGGTTCGCTGGCAACGATCTTGTTAACATCAATGGTGATCATCATCTCCTTTAACCGCATGATCTTATTTCCCATAAGCAGGCTTGCCGGGGCACTAAAACGCGTGGAGTCCGGTGACTTGACCAGCCGGGTCCAGCAAACGAAAGGACAGGATGAGATCGGCACCTTGCAGCGCAGTACCAACACCATGATCGTGGCCCTTGAAAAAAACCAGGTCCAGATCCGCCACCTCAACCGTATCTTGCGAGCCATCCGCAACGTCAACCAGCTCATCACGCAGGAAAGGGACCTCGACCTCCTGCTCGAAAAAACCTGTATCCATCTTACAGAAACAGATAAATATGAGATGGCCTGGATCTTGCTGGTAGATGATGCAGAAAACCCCATAAAATTTGTCCAAAAAAATAAGCAGGGGGAGACACTATCTCTCTCGTATTTGCTTGAACAAGGTGGCTTGATGGCATGTGCAAAAACTTGCCTGGCTCAACACGGCGTTCAAATATTTTCCGACCATTCTGAACCTTGCAAAGATTGTCTCTTGTTTGCGAAATATGACGGACCGTATAAAGAAATGGCCATTCGTCTGGAGTTCGATGGGAGAGTCTATGGCCTGTTGAACATCACTGTGGTCTCCGAGGTCGGTATCGATACTGAAGAAGTGTCTTTGTTTAAAGAGGTTGCCGGGGATATATCATTTGCCCTCTACAGCCTGGAGCTGGAGGAAAAACGGGTCTCTGCTGAAAGTGAATTGCGGGAGAGTGAAGAACGCCTGAAAGAAGCCCAAAGGATCGGAAACCTGGGATCTTTAGATTGGAATTTGGTGACAGATAGGATCCTTTTATCCGATGAAGCGTTGATAATATATGGCCTCACCAGAGATAAAAAGAAGATCACGCCAGCACGGATCACTGATCTTGCTCATCCTGAAGACAAAGAGCAGGTTAAAAAGTGTTTTAACAACACCATTACAAAAAATGAAAAATACGATATTGAACACCGCATTATTAATCCGGATGGTACATTGAGATACATTTGGGCAACTGCAGAATTGTATCGGGATGAGTCTGGCAAACCTGTACGATTCCTGGAAACGATCCTCGATATCACCGAACGAATGAAAGCTGAAAAGGAGATACACACGCTTAACGCCGAGCTTGAGAAGCGCGTTCAGGAGCGCACCACCCAACTGGAATCCGCCAATAAGGAATTGGAAGCTTTTTCATATTCAGTGTCGCACGACCTGCGCGCCCCGCTACGCGGCATCGATGGCTGGAGCCTGGCATTGTTGGAAGATTACGGCAGCCAGTTGGATGGGAAAGCAAAACCCGACCTTGAACGGGTTCGCTCTGAAACTCAGCACATGGGGCAGCTGATCGATGATCTTCTGCAACTCTCGCGCCTGACAAGATCCGAGATGAATGTGGGAGAAGTAAACCTTAGCAGCATGGTGGGGGCGATTATGGCACAATTGCAGAAATCACAGCCAGACAGGCAGGTGGAGATCATCATCCAACCGGGATTACATGCAAAGGGCGACCCGCGACTGCTCGAGATCGCACTGACCAACCTGCTGAATAACGCTTTTAAATTCACTGGCAAGACCCCGCAGGGATGCATCCAGTTTGGACAAACCAAGATGGATGGTCAACCTACTTTCTTTGTGCGCGACAACGGGGCAGGTTTCGATATGACTTCAGCAAAAAAACTATTCGGAGCCTTTCAGCGCATGCACAAAGCTTCCGATTTCCCTGGTTCCGGTATTGGGCTTACGACAATCCAGCGCATCGTACACCGTCACGGCGGTCGCATTTGGGCCGAGGCAGCCGTGGACCAGGGAGCTACATTCTATTTTACCCTGGAGGAGAACCCATGAAACCTAAAATCATCCTGTTGGTTGAAGATAATCCCAGTGACATTGCACTGACCCAACGTGCACTTGCCAAAAGCCATGTAGCCAACGCCCTGGTCGTGGCAGAAGATGGGCAGGAAGCGCTGGATTACTTGTTTGCCAAAGGAAAATACACCGATCGCGATGCCAACAATTTTCCCGCGCTGGTGTTGTTAGATCTCAAATTACCCTATATCGATGGGTTGGAAGTCCTGCGCCAGATCCGCAATGATCCGCGTACCTGCCGCCTGCCGGTGGTGATCCTGACTACCTCTAAAGAAGAACAAGATGTGTCGCAGAGTTATGACCTGGGTGCCAACAGTTACATCCGCAAGCCAGTGGATTTCACACAATTTGCCAAGGCTATCGAGCATCTGGGATTATACTGGCTGGTGTTGAATGAGCCTGCCCCGCTCCCTAAAGGAACCGGGACTGCCTCCTCCAAAGAGATATGAGCATGGATAAACCACTGGCTGTTTTGATCGCTGAAGATGCCGAAAGCGACGCACAGTTAATTGTACGTATGTTGGAAAAAGCGGGTTACGCTCTTAAGTACGAACAGGTCGAAATCCCCTCACAGATGCGTCGCGCCCTGGAGAAGCAACACTGGGATATCGTCATCTCAGATTTCAGCATGCCGGAGATGGATGGCTTTGCTTCCCTCAAACTTTTGCAGGAGACAGGTCAGGACATCCCATTTATCGTAGTTTCGGGCACAATGGGCGAGGAAACCGCCGTGGCTATGATGAAAGCTGGTGCGCATGATTATGTAATGAAGGGTAATCTGGCGCGCCTGGTCCCGGCTGTGGAACGTGAACTCATCCAGGCTGAAGAAAGAAGGGAGCGAAAGAGGGCGGAGAAACAACTTCATCTGAACCACACAGCAACCCTCAACCTGCTGCAGGACTTAAAAAAAGAGAACGAAATCAGAAGGAAAGGCGAAGCGGCGCTATCCGCCTCTGAATCTGAACTGCGCGCCCTGTTTGCGGCTTTGACAGATGCGGTTATCGTTTATGATGCAGATGGACGCTACCTTAAGGTTGCCCCCACCAATTCTATCAATCTCATACAAAAACCGGAAGAATTACTGGGAAAATGCGTGCATGATGTTCTCCCAAAGAAAACAGCCGATTTCATCCTCACCAAGATCAACAAGGCCATTCAGACAGATCAGATCGTCACTGGCGAGTATGCCTTGCAAATTGACGGCAAGGAGAAATGGTTCGCCAGCAGCAGCTCGAGGCTCTCGGAAAACACCGTCTTCTGGGTGGCACACGACATCACCGAGCGCAAGCAGGCGGAAGAACAGATCAAAAACCAACTGGAAACCCTGACTGCCCTGTATGACCTGTCGCGCAAGCTGGTGGGAATGGATGATTTCAACGACATCCTCAACCTGGTAACACAGAGTGCAGTCGAATACATCCACACCACCTTTGCCTGTTTTCTGCTCCTGGAGCAGGATGATCTCGAGTTACGGGCTGCTTATCCAATTCGAACCCTTGAACACGAAATAATAATGGACCAGCGCGTGCCAAGGGCAGACTGCCCAATTTGCCAGCGCTTTTTGAATGAGAAAGTGCCAATGTTGCTTGAAAGCGCTGATCCTGAAGCAGATGAATTTGTGGACTATTTTCTTGGATTCGCCCGGAGACTGTGCTTCATTCCCATCCGCTTTCAAGACCAACCCTTCGCCATCCTGCTGCTGGGAGAGGCGCGCGATAAAGACCGGTCACCCTTCTCTGCGGAGAAATTGCGCCTGGCTGAAAGCATCGCTGACCAGGCTGCCAGCGCTTTGCATCGCACCCTGTTGGGTGAAAAAGCTAGGCATCGTTTGCAGCGCATCGCCAGCCTGAGAGAGATCGACAATGCCATCGCTTCATCTTTTGATCTGCGTCTCAGCCTGGAGGTGATCCTCCAGCATGTCATCGAGCAATTGAAAGTGGACGCCGCGGCGGTATTGGTGGTCAATTCAAGCCTGCAAAGGCTGGAATACCAAGGCGGTCGCGGCTTTCGTTCGCAAGCTCTCGAACACACTCACCAGCGCATGGATGAAGGCCAGGCCGGTCTTGCCATCCGGGAACGGCGCATGGTCCACATCCCGGATGTGGCTGCCAGTGGCGCTATCTTTGCCCAGTCCGAATTTATAAAAGCAGAACGATTATATGTTTACATCGCCATGCCGTTGATCGTAAAAGGGAAAGCCAAGGGTGTTCTGGAAATATTCCACCGGTCGCCTCTTGATCCGGACGAAGAATGGTTCGAGTTTCTTAATACCCTGGCAGGGCAGACCGCCATCGCCATTGATAATGACCAACTATTTTATGGACTGCAGCGCTCCAATATTGAACTGGGACTGGCTTACGATGCCACCATCGAAGGCTGGTCGCATGCCCTTGACCTGCGTGATAAAGAGACCGAGGGTCACTCCTTGCGGGTTGCCCGGATGACAGTTGAATTGGCGCAATCTTTTAATATACCCGATAACGAATTAAAACAGGTTCGCTGGGGAGCGTTGCTGCATGACATCGGCAAGATGGGTGTCCCCGATTCCATCCTGCTCAAACCCGGACCCCTGACAGATGAGGAATGGGTCATCATGAAAAAACATCCGGAATTCTCTTTGGAGATGCTTTCACCCATTCAATACCTGAAAAATGCACTGGATATACCCTACTACCATCATGAGAAATGGGATGGCAGCGGTTACCCGCGCGGCTTGAAAGGGGAGCAGATCCCGCTGGCGGCACGCCTCTTTGCCGTGGTGGATGTGTACGATGCCTTAACTTCGGACCGCCCCTACCGAAAAGCCTGGACTAAAGAGAAGGCTCTTAAACACATCCGCGAACAGTCCGGAAAGCATTTTGACCCAAAGGTGGTGGATGCCTTCTTTCGCTTGCAAAATCTTTAAGAATTATCAACCAGTCCCATCCATCGTGTGCGCGATCACGCCCTGCAGGTTTTCAAGACCTCCAGGATTTTTAATTCAGGCAGGCTAAGATCCAAAATGGACCCTGCGTTTATCATATGACCCATTTTTTCACAATTTTTCCCGAGAAAATGGAATTTTCTGGACACTAACGGGTTTAGCCTCTCTACAGGTGAAAGCCAAACATAAATTTATGGTTTCAGGTTATTAATTCGAGAAACCTAGGAGTTATTGGCTGAACAAGATATCCCATACGCGATGAAATTTGCGTAAATAGGCTCGATTCGGGACACTGGAAAGATAAACTCAGGTGATATAATCCCTGCCATGAAATTTGAAAGCCTGAATGGCGAATCCATCCCAAAGATCGGTTTTGGCACCTGGAAGATCGGCGGCAGGC
>JBDRQK010000436.1:0-4375 GCA_043826315.1 Chloroflexota bacterium | reverse complement strand
CTTTTACAATGGCAAAAAATATGGAGATTACCAGACACTCGATTCAGCCTCGCCTTATGGTTTGTATGACATGGCTGGCAACGTCTGGCAATGGACAGGGGATGTATACGAAGGAATGCACTACCGCTTCATGCACGGTGGTTCAAAAGACACCTACGATATGGATCTGCGGGTTTGGGTAACCAACAATGCCACCCCAACTTATTTCAGCCCTGGTGTTGGCTTTAGGTGCGTAAAATAAATGAATTCGGATGGAGGCAGGCTCTGGTGTAAACCCCTGCCTCCATCCAGTTAATAAAAAAGGACTCCTAAAAAACACCATGTTAACCAAAATTCGTCCTTACTGGTCATTGATCAAAAGCCTGCAAACTGGTTTACTGCTTTCCACTGGCTTGGCAGGTTATATGAGTGCTCGTTGCCCTGTTTTTAACTTGGGAACGATGGTTGGATTAGGCATCAGCTTATTCCTATCGATCAGTGGGAGTACAATTTTGAATATGTGGTGGGACCGCGATATAGATGCCAGGATGCAACGCACAAGTAAAAGGCCACTTGCCAGTGGTCAGATCACTCCCAATGAAGGGCTTCGCCTGGGATTGCTCCTGTCACTTTTAGGTGTGGGACTTGCGGTTGCCATGGACGCTCTTTATGGATTGATCATCTTTGCCGGTATATTTTTTGATGTTGTGATCTATAGCATGTGGTTAAAGCGCCGGACAGCATGGGGCATCATCTGGGGAGGTATCTCCGGAGGAATGCCTATCCTGGCAGGTCGGGTGTTGGGTTTTGGCGGTTTCGACTGGATCGGTATCACCCTTTCGCTGGGTATCCTGTTCTGGATTCCCACCCATATATTGACTTTTAGCATGAAATATTTTAACGATTACAAAACCACTGGCATCCCCACCTTCCCATCCACTTATGGATTCCACATGACAAGAGTTACTATTGCAGTCTCAAGTGTGCTTGCATCACTGGCAATGGGGTTTGCGTCTTATGGTATAGGGATGACGATAGGTTATCTCCGGATCCTGATTGTTCTTTCTGTCGGGTTGCTGAGCCTGGCTGTTATTAGTGTGTTCAAACCGACTGAGCGCACCAACTTTGGGTTATTCAAATATGCTTCGTTGTACATGTTAAGCTCAATGATACTGATGATGGTGTAGATCTTTCGGAAGGTTAACTTGCCATGAAAATGTCGGTTTTGGATCGAATTCTCCTGCTGGTTACCGGTTTGTTGGCGGCTTATCAAATTGCTTTTGGAATTGATGGCTCATTAAGTTTGCCCGTGGTCGCCTATATCATATCCTTCGGCGTTCTCCTGGTTGCGGGATTATTGCTCATCATCTTGGGTTTTGATGTGTTGGAAGCTCCCGCGGTGGTTATCGTCACTACGCTCATACCTCTCAGCCTTGCTACAGGGCTTGTCTGGGAATATCTACCTTCCTTTCGAGCTATTTACCTGGCCTTTTCCTTGATCGGACTAGTGGCAATTATCGTAACCCGTTCTTTTCCCGTGTCTGGTAAACTGCCTACGATTGTTTTGTCCATAATCCACGGCGTGGCTGGTATGACCATCTTCCTGCTGCCAATCATTTTTTCTATCTTGGGAGAAGCCGAACCCAGGTTTGTATTTGTTGGGATCGGTGGAGCGTTAATAGGTGTAGGTGGTTTGCTGCTTGCATTCCTCAAATCAGGCAAACCTATTCTTTCGCAAAAGTTTATCCTGACAGTACTTCCAAGTTTGTTATTGTTGATGACCCTTTGCTTTGTGATAGGTTTCCATTTTGTATGATGATTATGGTGGAACGGATCCTTCGCACACATTATCTTAATGGATGCAATCCACCATTACTAGACGCTGCATGTGAATGTGGGTGACTCTGACCAAACATATTTCCTCAAAGTGTGTTGTAACTCTTTTGAAAATCACAAAGTAATATGTAATAATTTATTACACTTAGGAATATCAACCATATTAGGCATATTAAACAAGGAGAACTCATATGAATCTTTTTACTCTGGATAACCTCTTTCTTCTTTTAACCGGTCTGATCGCCGTCTACTTGCTTTGGCGTTTTTACACCCGTTGGAGCAAGGAAAAGAAACTTTATGACCTGTATTATGCTATGGGTTTTCTCGTCCTGCTGGTTTCAGGCTTGTTGCTTATCTTCCTGGGGCTGGGAATCCTGGCTTCACCCTATGTTCTGACAGTCGCCTCCCTCATCCCGCTGGGTATCTCCATGGGGATCATTGAAGAGTATTTCCCGCAATATAAAAAAGCTTTTAAGTGGTTTGCACTAGTGGGATTCCTGGCAATTGCACTTTCAGCCATCTTTGGGATTGATCTCATCAAGAAGATCTCCGTCCCGCTTTTCCACGGTGTGGCTGGACTGGTAATTTTTCTTGGTCCATTCCTGGCGAAAAAATCTCCAAAAGGTTTCTGGTGGGTTGGGATCGGCGGAGTTCTGATCGGTCTGGGCGGCATCGCACTGGCTTTCATCTCGGCTGGCTCGCAATTGTTATTTTTTAGCCCGGGTTTTGTTATGGCTATACTTACCCCCCTGCTATTGCTTATGACCCTGGCTTTCACATATGGCTTTGTAAAAGATATTAAAGGCTAAATTTTTTCTCATTACTTTTTAAACAGCTATTTTATTTGGAAGAAAGAATTTAGACCAAATTCTAAGAAATCTTGATGTTCTTTGGTTTGAATTAATTAAGAGAAAGACCCAGGTCTTTCTACCCAGTATATTTGGTGTTATGTTTTCTGCCTGATCATATATAGGGGGGAGATTCGTCCATTTTCAGAATCTCCTTTTCTTCTTAATTAGAAAACAAGCTAATTGGTTTTCAGTCAGCTTGGATCGAATGATCGAAAAGGATGGAAGAATTGTCCTAAATTGGAATTGGTCAATGCGATAAGATTACAACACCAGGTGATTCCCCGTATAAGCAGGTTCCACCAAAATTTTCAGGAGCATGCATGCGGAACCAATTTCCAACGAGAATAAAATGCCGATCATCCCAATATTCCTCGGGATTTCGACTAATTTCCTCCAGGTGAGTCACGATGATTCGCTTGGGTTGTGAAAAAAGGCAGAAGAGACAAAAAGCGTCCAGGTGTTCAAGTGCTTCATGCAAAGCATAAATTCTCCCCAACCACAAATGGGTAAAGAGAACATCAACGGGTCCAAATTGGGTCAAGGCGCCCGGGTGGTATATCTGCGTTTCACCTGGAAACAACCATTTCTTGCTGTTTATTTCGACCATGTAATCTATGGATGGCACTCCACTTTGGCCTTTTTAGTGAGTATCACCACTCTCCCAGTGAAATCCTTCATATGAAGTAAAGGGTCATGCCATCCAGGTAAGTTGGTTCCTTGGGATGCGGTCTCAATATTTTTTGGGATTGTAAACCAAATGTGTGCAAATGATCCAGCAAGAATTCCGGGATGATCCATGTGATTGGAGAATTCTGCAAGCTTTTCAGCAGTTACAAGTCGAGGTGATCGGAAGGGTGGTGAGTAAGGAGGATATAATCTAAGGACTTTATTTTGATTTTCTGAATCCTGCCAGCATTGATCTTTCAAACTGGGAGAAACGTGACCCTGAAGGTATTCTCTTCGTGGCAAAAGTAGGCTAAATCTTGGATCGTATCAAAAACTGATTGGATCAGAATGAAAGGAAGATTACAAATGGATAAAGCAAACTTTGGAATGATTGGCTTGGGAGTCATGGGTCACATGCTGGCGCTCAACATGGAGCGCAATGGATATCGGGTGGCAGGCTATGACCTGGATGCGACAAAGGCACATTCGTTTGGTACAAAATATCCAGGAAAGAAACTGATAGCTTGTGCAACCTTGGAAAATTTTTTAGCTGTATTGGAACATCCCCGTCGCATCATGATGATGGTTCCTGCCGGGAAACCGGTGGATGCTGTTATTGCCAGTTTCGATTCCATTCTTGAACCAGGTGATCTGCTGATCGATGGTGGAAACAGCTTCTTCCTGGATACTGAACGCCGCGCCAAAGAGCTTGAAAGCAAAGGGATTTTTTTTATAGGCACAGGTGTCAGTGGGGGGGAACAAGGCGCTTTTTGGGGACCTTCCATCATGCCGGGTGGTCAACCTGAAGCATGGGAATTGGTTAAACCGATCTTCGAGGCGATCAGTGCCAAAGTGGATGGGGAACCCTGCGTAGCCTATATGGGTCCGCGCGGGGCCGGTCATTTTGTCAAGATGGTCCATAATGGGATCGAATATGGGGATATGCAGCTCATTGCTGAAGCCTATGACATCCTGCACCGCGGTTTGGGTCTGAATAACGCCAGGCTCCACGAAATTTTCAGTGATTGGAACCGGGGTGAACT
>JBDRQK010000435.1:0-2015 GCA_043826315.1 Chloroflexota bacterium | reverse complement strand
CATATCCGATCAGGAGGATGGCAATAATTATCTTGATCGCATTCCAGATTTTTTTATTGATCGATCGTCCAGTGACAACAGGTTCGGTCATTGCAGGCGGACTCCGGGGGTTTTCAACACCTGTGTATAAATTTCGGACAGGCGCCTGGATACAACAGGCAGATCATATTGCTGAAGTGATATTCGGGCATTGCGGATCAGTTTGGCTGCCAGGTTGGCATCCGACAGCACTCTAACCAAATTGGTTACAAAGCCTTCCACATCACCGACCTCCACCAACAGACCGTTGTATTCAGATTGGATAATGGCTGCAGGTCCGGCTGTCCGGGTAGCGATCACCGGGCAGTCAGCTGCCATAGCCTCCAGGAGAACGATCCCGAATGCCTCCCAGGAGGATGTCAATAAAAAGAGGTTTGCTGCCTTCAAAATGGAGGGCACATCCTGGCGATCCCCAATGAAATGGACGTTTGCAAGACCAAGATCGGTTACCGTTTTCCGCAATTGGTTTTCCAACCCCCCCACCCCTACCACAACAAAAGCATATAGCGTCGGGTTCGGGCAGCGCCCGGCAACCTTCAAGAATGTGAGCCAATCTTTTTCCGGAGCCAGACGTCCCACCATTACGATCACTTTGCATGAGTCAGCCAACCCCAATTCGGTTCGCAAATTCATCCTGCCACTGGCTTCATAAGTTTTCAGCCTTTCCAAGTCAATAGCATTGGGAATCACTTCAATTTTGGATTCCGGTGTACGAAAATGCTGAACATACCCGTTACAAATCTCCGGTGTCAAACCCAGCAAGCGCGTACTGGAAGATATGGCAAGTTGAAAAGCACTTGAATACAGTCTGCGGTAAATAGAGTTAGGAAAGTAGAATTTCAAGCTATCCGGGTCCAGCCCGGAGTGGTCATGCAATATGCAAGGTGTATTGGTAAATCTGGCTGCAAGTGCTGAAAATATCATGGATTTGAACAGGTGGGCATGGATCAAATCTGGTTTTTCCCGGCATATAAGATTTATCAATGCCGGGAAGGAGCTTACGTCCGCGCGGTTACCGCCACTCCTGATCTGATGTACTGCCACACCCAAGGATTTGTAAATATCCGTAAACTTACCAACCCGTCCCAGGACAGCAACAGAAAAAGAATACTCACCGTGAAGTCCATGAAATATCGATTCCAGTTGTTTTTGTGCGCCTCCTGAGACAGTATTATCGATCACGTGTAAGATACGGGGTTTGATATTCATATCTGTTGAGGAGTCATCCTTCCAACCACAGGCTTAGCATGACCAGCGCCCAAATGCGTTTGCCATGATCCAAATGACCGCTATTGTGTTCGTCCAGTATGGTTTCGATCTGATCCGTATTGAACCATCTTGCTAGCGGCTTGTTTCCTCCCAGCAAGGTTTGGGTTGCCCAATCTGCCAGCGGTCCCCGGAACCAGGCACCAAGCGGGATACCAAAGCCCTGTTTGCGATGGTGCAGAACTTCAGCAGGGAGATATCCAGAAAAAGCATGTTTCAGTAAATGCTTTCCTTGTCGACCATGTATTTTCAAGTTTTCCGGCAATCGTGCAGCCCACTCCACCAACTGATAATCGAGAAAAGGCGAGCGAGCTTCCAACGAAGCTGCCATACTCATACGGTCGGCTTTGACCAGTAAATCTCCCGGCAGGTAAGTATTCACATCACAATTCAGCGTCCGATCCAGAGGCCCGGCATTTTCCGGGAGTTCATCATAACGGGTGATCAACCACTCTTCAGCATTATGTGCCTCGGTTTCCTGCCAAAATTCCCGCCGCCACAGACTGCGACGTTGGTCCGGGGAGAAATAAGAACCCCAGCGCAGGATGCTGGCGCGCCTGTCTATCCGGGTCAACTGGTCCAGTCGTTTCAAGCCATTAACCAGGCTGGCGCCCACCGGTTTGTCAGCGCGGTCATGGAGAAGGTCAATGATCGATGGCATTATTCGGCGGGTGAGCAAACCAGGCAGGTGCAGGTAGGCGTTCGCCCAC
>JBDRQK010000434.1:0-6163 GCA_043826315.1 Chloroflexota bacterium | reverse complement strand
CTTCCGGTTGAAATCTTCATGAAGTTTATCAACGGATAGGCAGGCGGATTCCATGCCAGAGTCATTCAAAACACGTCTCATGCGTTTTTTCTTTCATATTCACCCTGCATATCACGGATCAGGTGGTCGGGTCACATACATCTCAGCCGATTGGAGTGAATTGAAAGTTGAAATTCCTCACAATTGGCGGACGCTCAATTACGTTGGGACTATTTTTGGTGGAAGTCTATATGCTGCAGTTGATCCCATGTTCATGATCATGCTTATCAAGCGCTTGGGTCCGGACTATATTGTTTGGGATAAATCCGCAACCATCCACTTCAAAAAACCCGGAATTTGCAAATTATTTGCAAGCTTTAAGATCAGCGATGATGAAGTGCAATTCATCCGGGAACGATCAAAAAGTACTCAATCGATAGATCGTATTTACCAGCTTGATATTACCGATAAAGAAGGCACAATTTACGCCAGGGTTGAGAAGACCATCTATATACGAAGGAAGAACGAGATTCCTGATAATCGGATAGAATATTCCAAAGGATGAACTTCAATCAACTGGAAATCATCGCTCGAGGTAAAATAAACTATAATAATGTATTGAATATTGTCAGTTCTTCGGAAGAATCCTGGTGATAAATATAAGTGAGAGCAAAGCGATGGACATAAAGACGAAACTTGAAAATTCAGTCAAGGATGCCATGCGGGCAGGTGATGATGTTACCAGGCGCACGGTACGCATGGTTTTGGCAGCGATCAAGCAAGCGGAGGTCGATCAACGCGTTGCTCTGGATGAAACAGCCATATTTGCCATCATCCAAAAGGAGCTTAAGACACGCCGTGAAGCATTGGATGAAGCCGAACGTGCCAATCGTGCAGACCTGATCGCTGAGAGTGAGGCAGAGATAAAAGTGCTTAAAAATTTTTTACCCGAGGAGCTCAGTGAAAATGATCTATTGGTAATGGCTAAAGAAGCTGTTGCAGAAGTTGGAGCAACTTCCCCCGCAGATATAGGCAAGGTCATGAAAATTTTACTCCCCCGCATTCAGGGTCAGGCGCCAGGTGATCGCATCAGCAAAGCTGTCCGTTCGCTCCTGCAGCAATAGAGATCAAGATGGAAAACCCCAAGATAAAGAAACGTAAAATTTCAAAACATTCCATTTTATCTGGTGTCATCCTTACCAGTGTTGTTATTCTATCTTTTGTAATCTTGATCCAACCCTGGTCCCTCGTTTCTGACAACCCAACAATGGAAGTGGGGGATGTTGCCCAGCAAGATCTGTATGCACCTAAAAAAATTGAATATATCAGTGAAGTGCGCACCAAAGAGGCACAGGATGTAGCAGAAAGGTCGATTGCACCTGTGTATGCTGAATCTGACCCCGCTGTTGGCAGACTTCAGCTCGAAAAAATGAGGACATCCCTGGCATCCATCAGTGCGATCAGGGAAAATGCATTTTATACACCTGAAAAGAAGCTGGTCGATCTGCTGGCGATAAAAGATTTGGAATTAAACGAGGAATCCGGAGTTGCCCTGCTCGCACTTTCCGATGAGAGATGGGATCTGGTCAGGAGGGAAGCATCAAATGTGCTTGAATTGGTCATGCGAAATCAGATCCGCACTGAAGGATTGGAAGCATTACGGTTGGGATTACCTTCGCGCGTCAGCCTGGCACTGAGCGAAACGGAAGTGAGTTTGGTGGTGCGACTGCTTTCTCCTCTCGTGGCTGTTAACAGCTTCTACAGTCCGGAGTTGACAGAGGCTGCGCGTCTGTTGGCGCGGAATTCAGTGGAACCGGTCCTGGTTTCCTACCGCCAGGGGGAGATGGTTGTTTCAAGCGGTCAGGTGATTACACCTGAAATATATGAGGCACTCGTAATCCAGGATCTGATGCTGCCTGTGGATAATCAATTTGAATTTATAGGTGCTGGAGCAATTGTGATCCTGGGCATGGTTCTCGGATTGCTCTTTCTTATCCGGGTTCGTCCCGAATTTACCCATGATATGCGCAGTTTGATCACGATTGCCATTCTATTTCTTGTCTTTTTCGCGGCAGCCCGTCTCAGCATTCCAAATCGCACCATTGTGCCATACCTGTTCCCCATACCTGCGTTTGGAATATTGATCTCAGCCATGTTTGGAATGCAAAGTGGTATCGTTTTCTCCTTGATACTTTCTGTATTGACTGCATATGGTCTCCCAAATGCACTGGATCTCATGCCATTCTATTTTTTATGCAGTATGGGCGCCATCCTGGCTCTCGGGTCTGCGCGCAGGGTAAGTCAATTTCTGTGGGCTTCAATAATGATTGCCGGAGTTGGTTTTTCTGTGGTGGTTGCTTTCCGCTTTCCAAGTATTGATACAGATCTTGTCGGTATGGCAACATTGGCGGGAGCAGCCTTATTCAATGGCATAGCCTCATCCAGCCTTGCGCTTCTAATGCAATTTCTTCTTGCTCAATTTCTCGGATCAACAACCGCTTTGCAATTATTGGAAATTTCCCGACCTGATTTCCCCTTGCTAAAGTATTTTCTGCTCAAAGCACCCGGAACATACCAGCACAGCTTGCAAGTTGTAAATTTAGCTGAACAAGCGGCAGAAAAAATTGGAGCTGACGCATTATTGACCAGGGTCGGCGCTTTGTACCATGATATTGGTAAATCAGAGAATCCTTCCTTTTTTATTGAAAACCAGTTACCTGGTACCATTAATTCCCATGATGACATGGACCCTGTGATCAGTTCTGCCACGATCATTGCCCACGTAACAGATGGATTAGCCCTGGCAAGAAAATATAAATTACCCCAGCGCCTGCTCGATTTTATTGCAGAACATCATGGGACGCTGATAACGAGTTACCAGTACAATAGCGCCGTGAAACTTGCGGGTGGTGATGATACTGCTGTTGATATGGAAAAATTCCGTTATCCGGGTCCTTCACCGCGTTCACGGGAAACCGCTTTGCTGATGTTTGCTGATGGTGTTGAGGCAATTGTCAGGGCAAAAAAACCCAAGACCGAAGAGGAATTAAGAGAGATCGTTCGCAAAGTTGTGGAAAAAGCCCAAAACGAAGGGCAGTTGAAAGATGCACCTCTTACCCAGCGGGATCTGAATTTAGTGGTTGAATCTTTTGCAACCACCATGCAGGGTGTATATCATCCACGCCTGGATTACCCGAAAGACGGATCACGCAAAGTTTTCAATTCTCCTGATGCTGGAATTGAATCGATCGAACCCAAAATATTTGATCAAGCTGAGAAGAAGGCTGAATGATCCATGTCAATTTCAATCCGATCCTGGATATAACCCTGGATGTTGGATTGCTTGTAAATGCAGGTCAAACTACCATTCAAGAAGTTGATCCGGATAGGGAGACTGAAATTACTCTGGTGATTTCAGATGATGCCCTGATAAAAGATCTGAACCGGCAGTTTAGAAAGATGGACAGTGTAACCGATGTGCTCTCCTTTCCATCGAATGAGATCGACCTCGATACTGGCAAGCCTTACCTCGGAGATATTATCATTTCATACCCACAAGCTCTCCAACAGGCTGACCAAGCTGGGCACCCTGTAGAAACAGAACTTCAATTGCTGACCATACATGGGATGCTTCATTTGCTCGGTTTTGATCATGCCAATGATGAAGAAAAAAAAGAAATGTGGGCAATTCAGGCAAAAATACTTGGGAAGTTGGGGTTGGCTGATATAAAAATTCTGGATGATCAGGAATAAGGGAACAGATTGGGAAATTTTATACGTTCGCGTGCTTTATCGTTCAGGAATGCATTTCGAGGCTGGTGGTATGTCATTCGTTCGCAGAAAAACGCCTGGATACATGCTGTTGTAACCTTCCTGGTCATCCTGTTGGCATTTCTTCTAAGATTACCGATCCGGGATTGGGCTGTTCTATTTGTGACCATCAGTACGGTATGGACGGCTGAATTTTTAAATAGTGCGCTGGAAGCTGTTGTTGACCTTGCCAGCCCCGATCAACATCCTCTTGCCAAAGTGGGCAAGGACGTTGGAGCGGCTGCCGTTTTGATCGCCGCATCTGCTTCGGTGATAGTGGGGTTGTTGTTACTGGGACCACCACTCTGGTCATATATCAAGAATTGGTGAACAGCTGATCTGAATAAAATTAAATAGTTCCGTATTCATCTCATTGTTTATGGAAAAGAGATCATTTTAATAGGATTGAGAAAGGAATAATCTTATGTTGTCATTCAAATTTGGAACCGTTGGTTCTCCAGCTGCGACACCCAAAAAACCAGGTGGAACGATTGGTGGCATTCAGTACACCAGGGAGATAGGTCTGGATGCATTGGAGCTTGCCTGGGTCCAGGGGGTTCGGGTTTCAGAAACCACCTGCCAGGCGATCCGGGCTACGGCTGAAGAAAACGATGTCGCTCTATCCGTTCATGCCCCTTATTATATTAATCTGAATAGTGATGAAGATAAATGGCTCCGTTTGCGTAAATACTTGATCGATGCAGCCTATTTCGGTAACCTTGCCGGGGCAACAGACATCGTTTTTCATCCCGGGACGTATTTCGGGCGTCCTGTTGAGGAAGTCCTTGAGGTGGTAATACCAAGATTGCAGGGATGTCAGGACGAAGTGCGCGCTTCTGGAAATCCGGTTAATTTGCGACCTGAGACAATGGGAAAATCTGCAGTGATCGGATCCCTGGAAGATTCACTGGCGCTGGCGCGCGCAGTACCGGGAGTGATCCCCTGTATCGATTTTGCACATCTGCATGCCCGTCCGGGTGATGGCAGTATGAATACTTATGAAGAGTGGATGCAGGTCCTGGACACATATCGGAAGGCATTGGGTGAAAAGAGCATGGAGAATCTGCACATTCATCTTTCGGGAATTAACTACGGGCTCAAGGGTGAGAAGAACCACCTGGTCCTGGAAGAAGCTGATATGGATTTCAAGGCGCTGATGCAAGCCCTGGCGGATTCAAGCGCAAGAGGACGCATCATGTGCGAAAGTCCGGTTATGGAAGTGGATGCGCTCAAGTTCAGGGACTTATGGATGGAAGTAAGTGGAGAGAAACTGGATTAATAGGGAGAAGGTTTTTTTAAATCAGATAAAAAGTGAAGGATGCGTAACCAGGATAAAGATAGTTACAATCATAATTGCGCATAGCTGATCAGTTGAATGGATTGATCCCGAATGCAGGTTAATAAACCTGGATCTTTCAAGGTTTCCAGCTCCACCTCACGCTGAATGTTGTAACTGGAACCTTCCACAAGTTCCTGGTCTGAAAAACCGGGATGACACATGATTTCTGATGTTCCGGAGGGGAGATTGGCAAGTAATTTCATCAGATTTTCATTGGTTGCATTTTGATCGAAAAAACTGGAATAAAAATTTTCCGGGCGGCGGGGATTAAATCGTTTTAAAAGACCAGGGATGAATTCCATCGTTTGATCTCCAAGTTCAGCCGGAAGATCAAGGGGCAGGTCACTGCCTCCTTCAGCCAAGGGTGGTCTGATCCCGCATTCAAGCTCCCCGGCAAGTTCAAGCATGATCTCGAACAGTGGTTTGGAAAAATAGGACGTGTGGTGATGAGAATCCAGGTGGTCCGGTTTTTTGCCGGTTAAGCGTATGAATTTCTGTATTTGAGCATTCCACTCTGAACGCACCTGGTTCAGATCCAATTCAGGCATAAGTTTTATGAATTGCAGGGGTGAAGGAAAATGATCTTTCCCGCCTGTCAGTGAAGAAACCTGGTTTGCAGGCAGAAGAGGTTTGCCGGCTGTCATCACCAGGTGAACACCAAGACCCAGTTGGGGACACTCCCGTTGTGCATCTTCCAGGCAATACTCTACCCCGGGCATATTCATCATGGCCGTGGTTGATGTAACGATGCCAAGGATATGCGCCGAACGTATTCCGGACGAGACTCCCCGGGTTCTCCCATAATCATCTGCATTAACGATCAGTTGCTTTTTCATTTTGGTTCAAACCTCGATCCCGTTCTCCTTGAACCAGGACATGGCATCCTCTACTGTCTCTTCAAAAGGACGATGCACCATTCCCAGTTCCTGTTCTGCTTTTTGGGTGTTGATACCTTGCCAGAACGGGATGGCGCGCATGTGATTCCCGCTTGATAAGAAGGGCAAGAAATCAACGATCTTTACGATGAGTGTCATG
>JBDRQK010000433.1:0-3654 GCA_043826315.1 Chloroflexota bacterium | reverse complement strand
TGCACAGCTCCTGGAAGTTTCAAGGGTTAGCAGGTGTGGTTATGCTGATGACAGTAGTGATTGTACTGAGTGGATTTATAGGTCGATATATCTATACAGCAGTACCTCGCACGGTGGATGGGGTGGAGGTTCAAGCAGCGGAATTGGAACGGGCTATGGAAGAATTGGGTGCGGAAGTGAAGCAGATGGAGTTAGTCAGAGAATCCGGATCAGTTAGGGATAAGGAGATCCGGCAGAGAGTGGAAGAATTGAAGCGAGAGCGTGAGAAATTGCAGCGGCAGGTGGGATCCTTGGCTAGGACACGGCGCAGGTTGGCGATCTGGCATTTGGTGCACATACCATTGGGAATGGTATTGTTTACAGCAGCATTCATCCATATTGGAGCTGCTCTTTATTACGCCACACTTTTGCATTAGTATCCGGAAATATCTATTGGAAAAAACATGAATAGAAGAATAGGGTGTTTGACAAGTAGTGGATTGATCTCAACGCTGGCAACGCTGGTGGTCATGACCGGATTTGTTATGGCTCAGGGATATGAGCTTTTCAGTCCCGGGGCATTAAACAACCAGGTAGGAAAGGCAATTGGTGGAGTTGGTTCGCATGCAGAGATCGGTGGGGAATGCTCGCTATGTCATACTGCGCCCTGGGATAAAACCAATATGGCAGATCAATGTGTGAAATGTCATGTAAACATTGCCAATCAGCGAGATGATCAAAATTCATTGCATGGGATCATCTTAAGGAATAATAAGGAATTTTCCTGCCGATCCTGTCATCCGGACCACAAAGGACCTTTGGCACCGTTAACGGTTATTAAAAGTTTCAATTTTCCTCATGAAAACTTTGGCTTTTCATTGAACAAACATGAACTCAATTGGGGCGAAAAAATTTTTGTTTGCATAGATTGCCACCAATCTGATTTTTATCAATTTGACAAGGGAGTTTGCGCAAAATGTCATGGGCAGATGGATATGCAATATATTCAAGAGCATATTCTGGATTTTGGATCTGACTGCCTGGCATGCCACGATGGATTGGAAACCTATGGAAGAGCTTTTGACCATAACGACTTATTTTTTATATTAACAGGAAAACATGCTGAAACACTTTGCATTGAGTGCCATATCAATGCCCACAACAAATTGGATTTACAAAGGACTCCACAGGAGTGTTCTGCATGCCACCTTGCTGACGATGAGCACAAAGGCAGGTTTGGGATCACATGTTCAGATTGCCACACTTCAGCAGGGTGGGAACCTGCGAAATTTGATCACAACCTGGCAAATTTTAAGCTCGAAGGTGAACATATAACAGTGGATTGCGAAGAATGTCATGTGGATGATGAATACATGGGAACACCACAGGATTGTGTTGCATGCCACTCAGAAGATGATGAGCACAATGGAGTGTTGGGTTCAGATTGTAACATTTGTCATTCAGCCAACGGTTGGGAACCTTCAACATTTGATCACGCCCAGTCTACATATCCATTGACCGGGTTGCATTTGCCAGTTGCATGCGAAAAGTGCCACATCAATAAAATGTTTATTGGCACTCCGACCGAGTGTAATGACTGCCATGAAAAAAACGACAAACATAATGGCTTATTTGGACCAAATTGCTTTGCCTGTCATAATACTGGAGGTTGGCTTCCGTCTACATTTAATCATGCATTTAATCTTTTCCCTTTGACTGGGGCGCATGTAAGCCTGGCATGTACACGCTGCCATTCCAATTTTAACTATCAATCTGCATCACCTGTGTGTGTGAGTTGTCATGGAGATCCTGTTTTTCATGCCGGTGTATTTGGAACGGATTGCGCCAAGTGTCACTCCACAAGTAACTGGAGCGCAATTTATAATGGATCTCATCCAAATATTGATGAGGAAAACGGTATAAATCATGAAGGTGCAAGTTGTAAGGATTGCCATACCCAAAACTTAAGTTCTGCTACTTGTCTAAAATGTCATGATAGTAACAACCCGGAAGATTAAATAAGACTTAAAGAAACCATCCAAGCATAAAATCCGCATGGATGGATGGCTTCTTTTTTAAGTTGATATTATTGCTTTGATCCATCAGCCTGAATGGAAGTACCAGGTTGGTTGTCTTCGATCTTTAAAACCGCAGGGATGAACAATGCAGCCAGGGCTGCTATAATGCAGGCAGTACCTCCGATAAGATACCAGGTACGCACACCTAGAGCATCTGCTACAGGTCCGGCTACCAACAGACTTAGTGGGGACATGGCCGTAGCACCGGCACCGATAAGTGAGAGAACTCTTCCCTGCATGCCCGGTTCAACAGTCGATTGCAAAATGGCATGTAAAGGACCATTCGCAAATACCTGCATAAATCCCAGCATGAAAATCCCAGAAAGAGCAAAATAAAAAAGGTGGGGCGGCAAACTTCCAAAGATCAAAATTCCTACCCCTATTCCAATAATTCCCATAAGGCTGGTTATGATCCGTCTTTTAAACCCACCCCAAGCACTTAATATCAACCCTCCGATGATCACACCAATCCCAAAGATTGAATCCAATAACCCCAATTGAACTGCTCCACCTATGTATTCCTTGGTAACCATCAATGGGATTAAAGAGCTGGCTGGAGTGAGCAGAAAATTGATCAACATGGCGAGAATAGCAACTGCAAGCAATCCGGGCCAGGCAACCATATAATTCCACCCTTCACGAAAATCATGACCAAAAGTTGCGGTTTTAGCACTTTTTGTGGCTTGGGCATTAAGATGGACAGGCTGCGGAACGATTACAATTACCAATAGGAAGATGGCGATCAATGCTGTGATGACATCCACGAAAAGGACAGCCTGGGTTGAAAAAATACTGATCAGCAAGGCACCAAGTGGAGGGGCAATGATATTGATGACACCCATCAAGGTCTGATTTAACCCGGAAATTCGGGCCAGGTGTTGCTTGGGTACCATAAGCGATGTGGATGCCTCCATGGCTGGATAATGAAAAGACCCACCTGCAGAGCGGATAAGAAGAATGACATAAATAGCCCAGATACTTTGCCTGCCTATTATAAATAAATAGATCAGAACCAGGGTGGCTGCAGCGATCAGACTGTCCGCCACGATCATCACAGTTTTTCGATTCCAGCGATCGATAAGAGTTCCAGCAAAAGGTCCCAAAAAAATTTGAGGTAGCATGGCAATCAAAGTGGCAGTAGCCAGTACCGTTGCAGAACCCGTCTCCTTGGTAAGCCACCACACCAGGGCAAATTGGACAAGGGAGCTTCCGACCAGTGAAAATGCCTGTCCCATCCACATCGTGAAGAAGTTGGCTGCCCATCGTTCAGGAATTGCATTATTGTTTGAAGACTCGGTCATTATCATCTCCACATAAAAGATATGAAAAAATTATAATATAATATTGATTTATTGAATAGATATATATGGTATATTGATTATATAATGCTTGGTAAATCAATAATATTTATATATCTATTAGATATATTTATGTTAACAATCACTTTTGCCAGGTTGAAGATGGATCAAATTTGAGCTTTCTTAAGTGGAATTGATTTATCATTCTACTCAAAGTGTAAATTCAAGGGAAGGGAGGGAGAGGCTTCAACACATTTACCAATCTGAATGGATTAGTGTGAATTCGCCACTATTATGGG
>JBDRQK010000432.1:0-2359 GCA_043826315.1 Chloroflexota bacterium | reverse complement strand
TGTCATTGAAGAATAGCGCATTTGTATTGCCCAGCAGGGTCTTTTTTCCGCTTGCGCTCCTTGCCTGGTAGACCTTGTAGGTAGTTGCTCCACTAGAGGCTCTCCAGCTAACCCGTACCCTGTTGGCATAGATCCCATCTGTGGCCTGAACATTCCCAGGCGGGGAGAGCTTGCGCCAGCCTGTATTGGATGTGCTGTATGCACTACAAGTTTTACCTTTACATCCTGTAACATAGTAGTAATAGGTAACGCCGGGTATGGTTTTGGTGTCGTTGAATGTAAGAATTGTTGAACGACCCAACAGAGTCTTAGTACCATTCCTTCCATCTGATCGGTAGATCTTGTATGATTTGGCTGCACTGGCGCCGGTCCAAGTGATCTGAACCTTATTGGTGTAAGTACCATCGCTTGCTTTGATATTAGTTGGGCAGGTTGAAATACAGTTCAGAAAACCTCGAACATCCACTTTATATACACCTCTAACCATATCTGCTACATATAAAATACCCGGGTTAGTAGGATCATTGGCAATATGTACTATCGATCGAATTTGATCATCATTGATAATGAGTTCTTGCCCGAGTGCATTAATAATCACACTTCTTCCATCTACTATCCTGGCACTCCAAATGTGACTGGAGTCAAGTGGTATTACAAGGAGATCTTCACCTCCTTCATCGAATTCATTATGTTCTATCCAATTCTGACCATTGTCCATAGAAACGACCCCTGGGCTTCCAAAAAAAGTGGCGTATACAGTTCCAGGATGAACTGGATCAAAGGCTAAGTCTACCATATTGGGGTATTGTACATCTACATCAACCTGATAAACTTGATACCAAGTATCACCTTTATTTATAGACTTGTAGATTCGATAAGTCTTATCAATAACAGCGTTTCCCGTAGGATTTGTTGCAGTAACACATAATATTATGTTTTTATCTTTTGGATCAACTGATACTACGGCAATGAATTTTCCTTCGATACCTTTTGTAAGCCTGACCCATGTCTTTCCTCCATCCTCCGAGCGATATATTCCATCATTAGTTGCTGCCACGAAAATTGTATTTGGTTCGGATGTTGAAATTGCAATATCCCTTGTATATGCATCTGTCTTTAGAATTAATTGCCAATTCTCACCAGAATCAACCGATTTCCAAGCTTGTCTGTCAAAATCCACAGCATACATCTCCTGGATATCCTCAGGATTAAATTCGATTTCTTGAATCTCGGTTGCTCCGCCTTCCATTCCTTTTCCCAATGCCCAAGTTTGTCCTTGATCTTTGGAATAATAGATACCACTTCCGCCTGAACCAGCATATAAATATTCTCCAACAGACACGCTGTCAACACGTTGGCGCGCCAACCCGCTTGTAATTTCTCCCCAAGTTTCTCCTCCATCTAAGGATTTCATAATTGAATTAGAGCCCCATGCAGCAAAATAAAGGAGATTTAAATTCTGATTGCTTGCGACAAGTCTCCTTGTGAGAATTGATGTGCCATTATTCCACGTTTGCCATGTAATTCCACCATTAGTTGATTTAAATATCCCTTCATACCATTTAATAAGATAAATGACATTAAAATTAAATGGATCAATAATAATCGTTGGTCGGATTTCCTCTGTAGGATAACTGTCAGTTCTTTCATGGATAAAAGACCACGATGTACCATCATTGGTAGACTTGAAGATACCCATATCAGCCTCTTCATAAATAATCTTATGCGCTGAATCGAAATAACCTGCAAGCGAGTCAACCTTGTTTCCAAAATGTGTCGGAATCTTTAACCAGGTCTGCCCTCTGTCAACAGTTCGGTATAGCCCCACATCGGTACCGACATAGAGGATCTCGGAGTCTTGCTGATCTATTAAGAGAGAGGATATTCTGCTGGCATTGAACTCATCACCAATGGATTCCCAGGTTTGTCCGCCATCGATTGACTTATATAAATTCCCATTAAAGTCAACAGTGTAGATAATATTTTCATCAGAGGGGTCACAAGCTGTGTAAATTAATATTCCATCCTTCTGCTGCTTTGTCCAAGTCACTCCAGCATCGTTTGACCAACCAAAAAAATCCCGGCCTGAAATGTATAATCTGGAAGGATTTGAGGCACAGATCTCAATATCTTTTAGCGCGACATAATTGCCAATAAGAGTCTCAGTCCAGGAATCCCCCCCATTCGTAGAATGGAAAACAAAATCCAGATTCGATATGTAGATATTTTGATCGTTCGTCGAATCTAAAGCAAGATCAATATCCGAAGACACTCCTGGAGGACCAGGTAAATGGGTCACTATAGCATCAGTATTCTGGTTTTGTAATAAGTATTGGGTATCTGCTAGAATCTGGGTTTT
>JBDRQK010000431.1:0-20209 GCA_043826315.1 Chloroflexota bacterium | reverse complement strand
ATACCTACAAGGATTTTCCAAGTCGGGATGATTATGCCGTGAGTCGAACGGCGAATGATCTTCAAGCGCTGGGTGTAATGAACACGCAGTATGATATTGTGTTTCGCATTTCTCCTGCAACCAGCGGGTATTGGTCGTTCGGTGTGATGAATTTGAATTTGCCTGGTCCCGCCCGAAGCACAGGTTTTTCACATTCAGAGTGGCCCGTCGGGACAGGTGTTCAGTTTCCCGCTTATCAATCCGGCATTAATTTCGGATTGACGTGGATATATATTCACGAAGTTCAACACGCTCTCGATGGGCTTTATGAAGCCAACGGCCAGCCCCAAATGTACCATGGCGATCAACCGTATGAATTTCCTGTCCCCGCCGGCGAGCAACTGGATTTTCAAGCAAAGATGTTTCGTGATTTTACTGGGTACGAAAAGTTGTTGCCTCAGTGGGGGGAAATACAAGAAGCGATCGATGGTGATAAGGATGGATTTCCGGACAACGAGCCGCTTCTGCCATTGGATGAAGCGCGTTTTGGCAGCAGCGCTCTCCAAGTTGATACAGATGGAGACGGCTACACAGATCGTCAGGAAGCTCTGGATGGAATCTACAGCGGAAGCCACCCCAACAATAGTGACACTGACGGCGACAGCATTCCCGATGGGGACGATTCTTATCCGCGCTATCCTGTGAACACTGCTGTTCCTATCTTTACCCCTACAATTGACGGTGTCATCGAAAGCGGATGGCATCTTGCGAATGACACAATAAGTTTCTCACCTATTAACTACGATCCAAAAATCTATCTTAACCACGACGACAATTATTTGTACATTGCTTTCAGCTTGAGTTATCCGGGAATTCCCCAACTGCAGTTGGATTTTGGTGCAAATGGGTGGTGGTGGGGAACCGGAAATACGATCATGACTATTAATCCATCGCGAGGAAGATTCACAGAGTTCCGTTCGTGGGATGCGAGCCCTGAGGTTCAAGCCTATGCCCAGTCGCTCAATCAGTACGGCGGAATGTGGGATGACGACGCTGCATATCAACAAAAATTCTCACGTAGGGTGATTGATCCTTCCTCAACGATCTTGAAAGTTAATTACAGTTCCACAGTATCTCAAATTGAAATAGCAATTCCCAAAAGCGATTACGGGGGCCTCACATTAACGAGCGGAAGTAAAATTGGATTAAACGTTACGTACACGGCTGTAAAGAACGTTCAGGGGATATGGGCTTCAACGTTCGACCGTTATAGCTTTGTCAATTTTGTTGTAGACAAACCTGTGGGTGTGGATGAACGGAATACACAAGGAAGAATTGTCTCCACATTTTCGCTGGATCAAAACTACCCCAATCCATTCAATCCGAGGACAATGATCAGCTATCAATTGCCGGTAGACGGTTTTGTGACACTCAAGATTTTTGACATACTTGGACGAGAAGTTGCGACGCTTGTGAATGAGCGGAAAGGAGCGGGAAGGTACAGCGTGGAATGGAAAGGAGAGAATCAACCAAGCGGAGTCTATCTTTATCGTCTTCAGGCAGGAAGTTTTTCTGAAATACGAAAGATGATATTGCTTCGGTAAAAGATAAATCATTTAATACTTAATTCAGTGGAAAAATTATCTATGAAAAAATTAATCATTCTTCTTGTAATCGCACAAGTTGTTGCATATGCTCAGCAGACGAAACCCTATCTTTCCAATCTCCCTGCAACCAAGAACTCGCCTCTTTATACAACATACGCCGCCGCGATGGAACGCTCAGAATTTACGCTTGATGAAGGTTATCATTTCCTTTTTTACGATTCGACGCGCGGAGCGGATTTTATAACTGATAACGCAGGCGATTGGTCTCTAGGCTTTCGCAGAGGAACAAAGTATGTTTCATCGATTAGCGAAATGTATAAAGAACCTCTTATTTCTGCATCATATCCAGATTTAGTGAAATATAATTTTTATCCTTTCGAGAACATCAAAGTTGATGTAATGTTTTTAGTGTATAGTTCTCACACTGCGATTCAGGATATAACAATCACAAATCTCGGTTCACAAAAAGCAGTAATCGATATTTTGCCTTATCTACGGAACAATTACCGTTCATTCAATGAGGTGCAAATTCTCAAAGAGAAAAATGCAATTACGTTTTCGCATGAAGAACTTCCCGATAGTTGGGTGCTTGACCATAAGGTGCCGTATGTTGACAAAGTCTATAATGCATTTCTCTTTTCTGAGCCGATGGATCGGTATGCAAGTTTCAGAAGTTATAAATGGGGACCGGTTGATATCCCTCAAAAAATTGAATTTGAAAAACGAGGCGGATATGTTGTATGGGGAAGAATTTTACATAAGGATGGAGAGCGATGCCGTCATCTTCCTCCCTCATTAAAAATGATGGTAATGTTGAATAATGACAATAGTAGAATTCTTACAGAAAATTCGCCACGATGGGGAAGCACGGAAACGAATATGAATGCCTACAGTTTGTATGGCGCTGAATTAGGAATCTTTGGGACGGTGAAAACCGGGGACGCCTTTTCAACTATTCTCTCATGTAGAGAATCGAATCAGGATGTTGTTATTCACGGAACAGTCGCTGATACATCGAAAGGACACGATCAGCGAATCGATGGTAAATTAAATGATGCTACATTGATCAATGCCCCGCACGGGGTGAAACGTGATATTTGGGGAAGCGGGACAGAGTTACGGTTGTATTGGAAAAAAGGTGAAGCCGGTATTAAATATAATGTCTATCGTCGTGATTATTCAAAAAGCGGTGTTTATGAATTGATAGCTTCATATCTTGAACAACCTTTCTTCACTGATAAAAATATTCCCGATGATAAAGTATATGGTTATGTCGTTACAGCAGTTGATGCACAAGGACGTATGAGTATGCATTCGGATGAAGTAAACAATATCGAAGGAAGCGATTTTGTTACTGATATTAAATATCCTGGTCAAGTAAAAGGGGATGCAAAAGATCTTGCAAAAATTATTTCTGCATCTAAGCGTTTTGAAATTGCTGCAGGAGCAAGCGAACAACTCCGCATTATTCGTACAGTGCGAAGACCGACAGATGACGAGGATAAAACTATTACAGAAGCACAAAAATTATTATCGGAAGATATAAATAAATATCTTAGAGCAAACGAAAAACTATTTTCATCAATTCCGACTCTGAAATTCGATAACTCTGACAAAGAAATGTTGTACTGGACTGCATTTTCACTTATGCGCCAGGTAATGCTGCCGCCGGAAGGGGAAAGCAGTTACAACTATTATGTATTTTCACGTGAACCGCAATGGGGTTGGGGACACGGCGGGCAAGTCTTTCATGAGAGTTTAACAATGCTCGCCTATGCGTTTATGGATGGTGTAAGCGCAATGAATTCTCAACGTGTATATCGAGAGCGCCAACATAAAGATGGGTATATCAATTACCGCACAGGTGCATTTTTGAATGAAACCATTCCGTACGAAAATCAACTTACCACCTCGGCTCCATGGTATTCTTGGCAGAACTGGGAAATTTATAAAATTACAAAGGATAGAAAATTTCTTGAAGAGATGTATAAATCGAGCAAATCATTTTATAATTATTATGTAAAGAACAGAGACAGCGACAGGGATGGACTCTGTGAGTGGGGTGCCCATGCGATTCTTGAAAGTGTCCGCGATGGAAAAGTTGCAGTGTGGGATGAAGTCGGTTGGCCGAGCAATTTTGAGGCGGTTGATTTGAATTCAATGTTAGTTATGGAAGAAAAATCTCTTGCCGCAATGGCGATGGAACTTGGAGAAGAGAGTGAAGCGAAAGAATGGATTCGTAAAGCAGAGGAGCGATCAAAAAAAATCAACGACATCATGTGGGACGATTCCACTGGTTTCTATTACAATGTAGATAAGATGACAAACACATTCACTCACAAAAAACTCAACGATTTGAAGCGTGAGGAGATAATCGGGTTCCTTCCGCTCTGGGCTGGTATCGCCGATGAACAACAGGCAAACAGTTTGATGAAGAAATTGACAGATCCAAAGAAATTTTGGCGCAAGTATGGTGTACCAACTCTTGCTGCAGATGATTCATATTATAATCCTAAAGGATATTGGAATGGTCCTGTTTGGGTGCAGTGGAATTATCTAATAGAACGTGGACTAATTGATTATGGATATAAAGCAGAGGCAAAAGAATTAGTAAACCGCGTTGCAACTAATATGATTGAGCAACTGAAAAAAGATCATAATTTTTGGGAGTTTTACAGCCCTGATGAACAATGGGCAGGTTATAATAAAACGTATTTGTGGGCAGGAATGATCAACAGGATGTTGCTTGATGTTGCAGACATTAAATAAACCATATCTATTATATATAGCAGGGAAAAAAATGGTGAAGAAAATCTTTTTATCAATTCTATTTATTTGGATTTCTTCAAGTATTAGTTTGGCTCAATTTATTTCTTCGGTTGAACTAACTACAGCCAAAGGATTAGGAGTTACCGGGTTCACCTCACAAAACGGCGTTGCTGTTTTCTGCAAAGATACACTTCCTTT
The DNA here is from genome assembly GCA_043826315.1 of Chloroflexota bacterium. Taxonomy (GTDB): domain Bacteria; phylum Chloroflexota; class Anaerolineae; order Anaerolineales; family Villigracilaceae; genus UBA12087. Next base: position 15,656 of record JBDRQK010000431.1, on the reverse strand, counting down.
TTTTTCGTTCGAGTTGAACGATACTGTCATTACATCCTTGGAAGCGAAAGCAATCGTTGAAGGAGATAGCATTCGCTGGACAATGAATAATGAAATTTCGGGTTCGGTGAGAATACATAAAAACTTTAATCGTGGATGGAAAGCAACGGTATCATTTCTTAACACATCTTCACGAAAACAAAAAATATCGGGTGTCGTACCTCTCGGAGAAGCAAGTGACCATACCTATATTAAAGCAGCGGGACTATCTACATATATCCACAGACTCAGCAGGTCGAAACTCTTCCGTCCGGGAGTTGGTGCTGTCGGCGTAGTTCTTCCGGACAACGCCTGGGAAATGGGATTCTGTGATGCAAAAATAGCTCCTTCAATGTCTTTGACAGCAATTGCACGACGCACTTTTTCGGATAAAGCCGATGTTCGACGATTCCATACAACTCTCGATGTGAATGGAACCATTCAATACGTTTTTTATTTCGACGAACATGAAGGAGATTGGCAGAACGGATTACGGATGATGTTTAGAGACAGATGGATCTATGATCTTGAACAATTCGATAATACACTATTTGAACGAAAAGATCTTGAATGGATCAGACACAGTTATCTTTTAATGTTACAGTTTGCATGGGATCAGCAATATTACGATGCTAAAAAAAGAAAATATCAATTCGATGAATTTCTCTTGAAATACAATGTTCTGGTTGGCGGATGGGAAGCATACATGATCTGGCCAACGTGGCCACGTTTAGGTCTCGACCAAAGAAATCAGTGGGATATGTATCGTGATCTCCCGGGCGGATTAAAAGAATTGCGGCGACAAACAGAATTTGCTCACAAGAACAACACAAAATATTTCATCGCGTACAATCCGTGGGATCAAAGTACGCGCGAAGAAGGGCACACAAAGGGAATGGAGGAAATGCTACGCACAATTGATGGCGATGGTGTTGTTCTCGACACATGGGGTGAATCCAACAAAGAATTTCAGGATGCCGCGGATCAAGTAAAACCAGGAATTATTTTATACAGCGAAGGGATGGCGGTTCCTAAAGATATGCCAACTCTTGTTGCCGGGAGAGTACACGATGCAATCTACATGACGCCCCCTCTTAATCTCAATAAGCTGATCAAACCTGAATTCGCCATTTTCCGTGTAGCCCAATTGGCGGAAGGAAGAATTCATCGTGAATCGGCAGTGGCATTCTTTAATGGATATGGAACGGAGATGAACATCATGCGTCCAGGCCGCCCGGATTGGATTGAAGAAGAGTTCGAGTATTTAGGCCGAACGACAAAAATTCTTCGTGAGAATTCATCGGCATTTTTAAACCGCGATTGGACTCCGCTTCTTCAGACACTGACAGACAGCATTTGGGTGAACAAATGGCCCACGGAAAAGAAAACACTCTATACTCTCTTGAGTTTGAAACCTGAAGGATGGAACGGTGCATTATTTGAAGTACCTGTTGTGAAGGATCATCACTACGTCAGTTTATGGAACCACGAAGAACTCGATGTTGTAAATATAAATGGAAAACTCTACGCTTCATCAACAATTGACGGATTCAGCCGTTCATGGATCGGTACCCGCCGTGAGGGAAATGTTGATTGTATTGCACTTTTGCCCAATTTATTAAAAGTATCTGTCATCCAGGATTCAATCCATTTTGAAGCATCTACAGGAAAAAAGATTATAGTATGGGCAGGAATGCCATCATACAAAACTAAGCATGCCTTATTTCCTATCGAAAGTAAAACAATTTCAATCATCGAACATCTTGGCAAGCACGAAGAGAAATTTGTCGTACAGTTATTTGATGAGAATGAATTATTAGATGAACGAGTTGTGAACATTCCGCTTGCTACACCGCGATTGGTTTCTCACGTTGAACGAACAAAAACTGCTGCCACAGTTCCGGCAGGAATGGTCGAAATACCAGCAGGCACTTTCAAATTTAAAACGACCCGCAGTTTTCTCAGCCCGAATGAAGTAATCCCTTATCCCGGAGATTCTACGTCACGAGTAATAATCATGAGAAAATTTTTTATGAATCAATATCCCGTGACCAATCAGGAATTTCAGAAGTTTCTCAAAGCAACAAAATATACTCCGAAGGATCCATCGAATTTCTTGAAACACTGGATCAAAGGCAGTCTACTAAAAGGACTGGAGAATCATCCAGTAGTTTATGTTAGTCTTGACGATGCTCAAGCATACGCTAAATGGGCTGGGAAACGACTTCCTACCGATATGGAATGGCAGTATGCCGCTCAAGGTACCGATGGAAGAAAATATCCATGGGGAAATGATTACGACTCAACTAAATGTAATCATAATCTAGGTCATTCAACTCCGGTTGATGCATTCCCGGGAGGAGAAAGTCTATTTGGTGTGAGGGATCTTATCGGTAACGTTTGGCAACTAACGAATGATGTGTATGACAACGGAACATTTTATTTCGGTATGCTTCGCGGCGGAAGTTTTTATAATCCAACATCGAGTTGGTGGTACATTCCGGGAGGTCCGCAGCCGGCAGATAATCCACAAATATTACTGATGGTTTCGCCCGGCTTTGACCGTAATGCGACGGTTGGATTTCGCTGTGTAAAAGATGCTGTTCAATAAGGAAAAATTTATGAAACTATTAATACTAACCACATTGTTCTTTCTTTCCACTGCTCACGCACAACTAGATAATATTTTGTCTCCTGCTCGTCTTCCATATCTCAAAAACTCAAAGTTGGTGCAAGTGTCAAGTTTCGATTCGTCCGGTGGGAATAACGACTTTATTGCGATCGCACCGGGAGAGACACAAACGATTGCTTCTCTTCAAGGACCGGGGATGATTGTCAAGTTTTGGGTGACGATAGCGACAAAAGAAAAATATTTTCTTCGCACTATTCTGCTTCGCATGTATTGGGATGATGAAAAATATCCGTCGGTTGAAGTACCGATCGGTGATTTCTTCGGTACAGGATTTCAATACAAGCATTATGTAACGCCGTACATCGGTATGTCCAGCGGTGGTTACTATTGTTATTTTCCGATGCCGTTTAATACATCTGCGCGCGTTGAGGTTGTAAACCAGTCTTCAATAGAAGTGAATTCATTTTATTATCACATTGATTATCAAAAATTATATCGCCCGCTTGATTCAACCGTAGCGTATTTCCACGCTCAATGGCACCGCGAAACCCGCTGCGATCCGGCAAAGAATTATACCATTCTGGACGCAGAAGGCACCGGGCATTTTGTCGGTTTGAATATGAGTATGCAGAGTTATGAAAAGGGAATGCAGTATTTGGAAGGGGACGAAATGGTATATGTTGATGGCGAAAAATTTCCATCATTATACGGAACAGGAACGGAGGATTACTTCACCGGCGGTTGGTACTTCAATCACGGAGAGTTTGCCGCGCCGTATCATGGATTAATTCTCAAAGATGATTCGTTAAGCCGCATTGCCGCATATCGGTTTCATATTCTTGATGCTATTCCATTCACCAAATCAATCCGATTTGAAATGGAACATGGTACCGAAAATGTTGAACGTGCCGATTACAGTTCCACTGCATACTGGTATCAACTGGAGCCGCATAAACCATTCCCCGAAATGCTTCCTGCAGGAATGCGTATTCCTTTGCGCGTTGCCGTTCCAAATAAAGCAATAGAAGCAGAATCATTTACTCCGGTAAACTCAATTACTCGGTTTTCAATAGAAGATATGTCGTTATTTGGAGCCGATTGGAGTGGGAACCGACAGTTGAAAATCACAGCAAAAGCTGCCGGTGAAAAAATGACACTTGACCTTCCGGCTATTGAAGAATCGTACGATATTGCTATCTATTATACAATCGGTCCGGATTACGGTAATGTTGATGTTTTGTATGCGGGTAAGAAGATTGGAACCATTACAGCATTCAATAAAACAATAATGCCTGGTGGCAAAATTCTTTTTAAGAGTCTTAAAACTCAAAATAAAATGTTGCCCTTACAATTTGTTATTAAAGGAAAAGATCCATCGTCATCTGGATATTCGCTCGGATTGGATGCATTCGTCCTAACTCCGAATCGGAAATTCATTTCAGAATGGTATATGATTGGTCCATTTGCAAATCCACGAAATGCAAATCTCGTCCGATTAGGTATAGATATTCCTTATCCTCCGGAACAAGAGATCGATTTGAAGAAGACGTATCCCGGTGTTGATAATAAACCAATCGGCTGGACATTGGATAAAACTCCCACGCATGGACGAATGGATCTATATAAGTATGATCCTTACGAACTAGTGGTAGTATATGCGCTGACATATGTTTATTCGCCGAAAGAACAAACACTGCCGTTGCTGCTCGGTTCGGATGACGGTGTGAAAGTGTTTTTGAACGACAAGGAGATCCATCGTTTTCTTGCTGTTAGAATAGCTGAACCGGACCAGGATCGCGTTTCGCTTGTATTGAAACAGGGATGGAACAAACTGCTGCTGAAGATAGAAAATAATTTCGGCGGATATAATTTCTACGCACGTATCCTTGATCCTGACAAAATCGTTGTTGTCAATGCGCAACAAAAACTGACGAAGTCAACACAAGTGAAAAAGGTGAGATGATGGTGTTCCGAATCATTGTTGTTTCGTTTCTTTGGCTGCTGACGGTATCGTCGCAGTCTGAGGCTCAGGTAATTGTAAAAGATGAATTTTTACGACTTAACGCAAAAACAAACGATCCGCTTTTTACAAATTATGCTGCAGCAATCTCACGCTCAAGATTTTTTGCAGATAAATCGTACTTCATGAACTATTTCACTTCAGACAAACCCATCACGTACTCCAGCCAATATGCCGGAGATTTTACTGTGATTTGGAAAGTGAACAATATGGTGATTAGCAAGATCCGTGATTTTGTAAAACAACCGATTGTTGTTGCCTCATTTCCTGATATGGCTATTTTGGAATACGAACCGTTTCAAAATATCAAAGTTCAAGAGGTTTTTTTTATTTATACTTCAGGGTCTGCGATTATAGACCTTACTATCGAAAATACCGGCAACATTCCATACGATATTATGCTATATCCGCTAGTTTACATACCTGAAGATTCATTGCAAATTGTGCGGTATGATGAATCAAATCATGGTTATGTCTTTACGCATTATGAACCATACGAACGATTGCACAGCAATCTGTATGCAGATCGAGGTTACCCATCTAATTTCCGGAACTTACTTTCGTGTAACACTTCTCCTCAAAGTTACGGTGCAGATAATGTGTGCGATCTTGATCAATTTTATTTTGATATAAAACGATTAAGCAAAGTACACGAAAATGTTACTGCACTTAATGAACAAAAGGGTGGACTTGTAAATATCGCAGCGCTGCAAAAAAATATAAAACTTCAACCAAGAGAAAAAACATCCATCCGTTTTATAAGATCGGTTCAAGATGAACGAAGTCCTGAAAGTGAATTGTTAACGGATGCAAAATCTGCCAAGACAATCGAACTTCAAAAATATGTAGATGAGAATATTGAGTTATTCAAATCTGTTCCGCGAATACAATTTAAGACAGCCAAAGAAAAAATGGTATACATTAGTGCGTTCAATCTTGTGCGTCAATGCATGCTTCCTCCCAGCGGACAAACGACTAATAATTTTTATGTTTTTTCACGTAATCCTGTTTGGGGTTGGGGGCATGGGCATCAGGTTATGCATGAATCACTCTCAATGATTCCTTACGCTTATCTCGATCCGAAATCAGCACAGTCATCTCAACAGGTTTATATCGAACAGCAATATGAAGACGGATTGATAGCGTACCGTCATGGACCTCGTGGTCCACAAGTTTACCCTCATGAAGGAATTCCTTCAACGTCGGCTCCGTTTTTTTCATGGACTAATTGGGAAATTTATAATGTAAGTAAAGACAAAATATTTTTAAATAAATGTTATGATGCCGGCTCGAAGTACATTCGCTATCTTGAAAAAGAACGGGATCAGGATCAGGATGGAATGTACGAATGGGGACCCTATGGGATTATTGAAAATGTTCGAGACGGATGGAATGTAGTCTTTCAATTATTTTCTGAAGGAACAGATGAAGGAAGAGATATTTCGCACGAACTTGATGTTCTCGATTTGACATCGGAAGTTGCAAATGAAATTTTTTATCTCAAATCTATGGCAAAAGAGTTAAATGATACTGCCGGTATACGTGAGTGGACAGAAAAATTTGATAAGACTGCAAATCTTATCAATAAATATATGTGGGATAAAAAGGATAAATTTTACTATAATGTTTCAATGGCAGATAACTCGTTTGAGTTTGAAGGGGCAAGTCTAAAACGAAAAGAACTGATTGGCTTTTTACCAATGTGGGCACGTGTTGCAACCAAAGAGCAGGCAAGTGAACTTGTTAAACATTTAACTAATGAAAAATCTTTTTGGCGTAAATATGGAATTCCCACTTTAGCAGCTGACGATCCGCATTATACGCCATTCATTGACGGCTGCTGTAGATGGAATGGCGCAGTTTGGCTGCTGTGGGACTACATGGTAATGGCAGGATTAAAAAATTATGGGTACGATAAACTCGCTGCGCAAGTTGCCGACAAAATGATGCTTGCCGTAACAACACAACTTGAAATAAATCATCGATTCTGGGAATCTTATAGCCCTGATTTTCCCGTGCAGGAAAGTCCGTCAAATTATATTTGGGGTTCCATTATGGCAAAAGTACTGATTGAAATGTATGCTAAGAACAAATAATTGCACCGTTGTAATCCAAGATGATTTTTAAACTCAACGAACAGCCTCATCGCCGGTACAATATACTTTCGGGAGAATGGGTTCTTGTATCGCCTCACCGCGCAAAAAGGCCATGGAGCGGACAAGAAGAAGAAATACCAGAAGAAAAGCTACCGGCATACGATTCAACTTGCTATCTTTGCCCGGGAAATGAGCGCGCAAATGGTATTCGTAATCCGGAATATGATTCGGTCTATACTTTTACAAATGATTTTCCTGCATTGTTGCCTACTACTTCTTTAGATGAATTCAATTCAGATAATCTTCTTATTGCTCGTGGCGAATCAGGAACGTGTAAAGTTGTTTGTTTTTCTCCTCAGCATAATGTAACACTTCCCGAATTACCTGTTGAACAAATTCAAAAAGTAGTTGATATCTGGACGGAAGAATATCGTACTTATGCTTCTGATCTAAATATTAATTATGTACAGATATTTGAAAACAAAGGGGAAGCAATGGGATGTAGCAATCCGCATCCGCATTCCCAAATTTGGGCACAAAATTCTATTCCGGCAGAACCAGCCAAAGAGCTTACTCAATTCACAAATTATTATTCCAAAAGATCGAAATGTCTTCTGTGCGACTATCTTGCTTTGGAACAAAAACTTCAAGAACGTTTTGTATGCGATAATGAAGATTTTATTGTTATTGTTCCTTTTTGGGCTGTGTGGCCATTTGAAACGATAGTTCTTTCAAAAAGACATTATGGAAGTTTGGTTGAACTAAATGAAAAAGAAAAAAAATCGTTTGCAGATATATTAAAACGTTTGACAACAAAATACGATAATCTATTTATGGTTTCATTCCCTTATTCATCTGGTATTCACCAGTTGCCGACTGATAAGAATGAACATCCCGAATGGCATTTTCACATGCATTTTTATCCACCGTTACTCCGTTCAGCAACAGTAAAAAAATTTATGGTAGGATATGAAATGCTGGCGAATCCTCAGCGGGATATAACGGCTGAATTTAGTGCGGAACGTTTACGCAATTGTTCTGAAATTCATCACAAATATCGAAAGTAATCTGAGACCGTTATGAAAAATATTTTATGGTTATTTCTTATCTTTTTGTTAATCGTCTATACAACAGATGTATCGGCACAAAACAAAAATTATATTTCTAACCGCCAACCACTTATCGAAAATCCATATATCCAGCTTCCTCTTGGATCTATTTCTCCCAAAGGATGGCTGTTGCAGCAGTTCAAACTTTCTGCAAGTGGAATGACAGGACACCTCGATGAAATCTGGAAAGATGTCGGCCCCGATAACGGATGGCTTGGTGGGAAGGGAGATCCATGGGAACGAGGACCGTACTGGCTGGACGGTTTAGTACCTCTTGCCTACACATTAAAAGATCCAGTTCTCATCAAGAAAGCCCAAGCATGGATAGAATGGAGTTTGAAAACACAAAGATCGGATGGATATTTTGGACCGCAGAGAGATACTACAAGAAAATTTTCCGACAAAGAACGCTGGCAGGCATGGATGGAAAAAAGTAAAGAAGATTGGTGGCCCCACATGATAATGTTGAAAGTCATGCAGCAATACTACGATGCGACAAATGATAAACGCGTTTTGGAATTTATGCAGAAATATTTTAAATACCAGCAATTGCAATTACCGACAAAGCCACTTTCATATTGGTCACATTGGGCAAAATCGCGCGGCGGAGAGAATCTTCAGAGTATCTACTGGCTCTACAACAGAACAGGAGAGACATGGCTTCTTGATCTTGCACAGCTTGTATTTTCTCAAACCGAAGATTGGACCGGAATGTTTGAATCAGGTGATCCAAAATACTGGCATGGGGTAAACACGGGAATGGGAATAAAGCAACCCGGCGTGTATTATCAGCAGTCAAAAGATGAACGGTACATCAAAGCAGTAAAAAAAGGGATTGCCGATTTGATGAAATATCATGGTCAAGTAAACGGAATGTTCTCGGGAGATGAACTGTTACATGGAACCGACCCATCTCAAGGAACAGAATTGTGCACTGTTGTAGAATATATGTTCAGTCTTGAAACATTGCTCCAAATAACCGGAGATTTAGAGTTTGCAGAGATATTGGAAAAACTTGCTTTCAATGCATTACCTGCCGGTGTTAAACCGGACTTTACCGGGAGACAGTATTACCAAACATCTAACCAAATTGTTTGTGATACTCTATATCAGAACTTCAATACCCGGCATTGGGGATCAAATCTCTTTGGACTCGAAGATGGATATGGCTGTTGCACGGCAAACTATCATCAAGGATGGCCAAAGTTCACAAGTCAATTGTGGCTTGCAACGCAGGATAATGGGCTTGCAATTATGACCTACGCTCCATCAGAAGTATCGGCAAAAGTTGGCAATGGCATCGCCGTAAATTTTGTAGAAGAAACAAATTATCCTTTTGATGAAAAGATTCTGCTAAAATATACAGGAATAAAAGACGTTGAATTTCCTCTCTATTTTCGTATTCCATCATGGTGCAGTTCTGCTTCGATCAGTGTCAATGGAATTCCACAAAATTCTCCGAGAGCAAATTCTCTTGAAAAGATAAGCAGAAAATGGAGAAATGGAGATGTTGTACAAATTATTTTTCTAATGGAAGTTCGATTATCAAAATGGCATGAAGAATCGATCGGGGTGGAACGTGGTCCGTTAGTGTATGCTTTAAAGATGACTGAGGAATGGAGAAAAATAAAGGGAATTGAACCCTACGCAACGTATGGAATTTATTCTAACGATCCATGGAACTATGGATTAATCATCGGCGATGAAAACAAACCTGATTCTAGTTTTACTTTTCAAAAAAATGAAATGCAACTTCAACCGTTTGTTGCAAATACCGCTCCATCAACATTAAGAGTTAAAGCAAAACGCATTCCTGAATGGAAGCAATATGGTGGTGTTGCTGGGCCTATGCCGTGGAGTCCGATCCGTTCAAAAGAACCTGTTGAGGAAGTTACCTTGATTCCGTATGGCTGCACAAAATTGCGAATTGCACAATTTCCTGTAATAGAAAAATAAGATGCAATTAGTAATCGATTATCATAAATATGTAAATAAGGATTTGATATGAAAAGACGCAAACACTATTTAATATTGTTTATTCTCTTCGTATGCGCAGTAGTAACACAGGCGCAGATAGTACAGCTTCGTTCAGTTGATATAGGAGCGCTATGGAAAGCCGGAAAGGCACACCCAAATTTTGTTCCGGCATATTCCGGCGATACCTTAAAAACGTTTGATGGCAACCCGTTTAATGCATTAGAAATGTTGAATACAGATTCTCTGATTCTTACCGTTCAATTTGATTCAGCAATTAGTATTGAAAAAGCAAAAACATATTTTTGGCATAATGCTGAATGGTTTCTCGAATCTGCTAATTCACTTACCGACTTAAATTCAAAATCAGAAACATACTCATTACTTGTTCCTAAAAAGTCTGCAAATGCTTTTCAATGGGATTCTTCCGCATTTGCTAAAAAAGAAGTTTCGTTAATACGGTTGTCAATTAAAAATCCTTCTGATTCAACTATTCGCTTCGGTGAATTAGTCTTAGAAGGAAGTATCACATTCACGAAGTTTATTATTTTACCTCAACCTATTCAAATGATTCCCAACACATCTCTGCAATTGCAACTGAAGATTCAAGATGAACAAGGAAATTTCTATTCAAATTTTATTACTTCACCGATTTCATGGGAATCTTCTAACCATTCAATTGCAACCGTGGATGAATTTGGTAAAATTTCCGCATTTGCTCTAGGAGATTGTGAAATCAGCGTGCGGACTCTAGATAATAAGTTAAAAGGTTTTGCCTCGTTGAGTATAGTACAAGACTTCCGTTCACTAAAAGTAAAGCCGATGACAGTGAAAGTAGCATTGGTCCTTCAGGATCCTGTGCTGCCATCGAGCAATCGCATTCATGAAGAATTTGGCTGGCGTGACCCGATGCAGTTGTCAAATAGACTTGTGTTTCATTTCAAAGAAGCGACGGACAGTGTCGTGAATTTTCAATTCGTGGAGATCATTGAAGCAAACATTCTCTTCACGCGCTTTTACGGAAACTTTCTTGGCGTTACACAATATGCTGAACTGCTCAAAGAACCCGGATGGAAAACACTGCGCGCAGCCGAAGATTCAGGACAGATCTGGTTCGATTACCGCGAAATGGTGAAATACTATCATTTTGATGAGAAAAGAAACAATGACTCCATTGATGAGGTGTGGGTGTTTGCCGCTCCATTCCTCGGCATGTATGAATCGCAACTGATGGGACCCAAAGCGTTCTGGTGGAACTCTCCTCCTATTAAAGACGGCACAGCATTGACGAAACTTCTTTCCGTGATGGGGTTGAATTACGAACGCGGCGTTGACCAAGCGTTCCACAGCTTTGGGCATAGGATGGAAAGTGCCATGGTGCAAGCGTACTATGAAGCTACCGGGTTAAACTGGGATCCGAAACGGGCAAACCCGACACCGTGGGATTTGTTCACTCGAATTGAAAAAGATGTTCCTGGCGGTGCGCATGTCGGGAATATCCACTTCCCACCAAACGGAACGTCAGATTACAATTATGGAAATACAACATTAGTCACTTCGTACGCAGAAAATTGGTATCGGTATCCTTTATTATTGGATCAATCATCGAAAGTCAATGTTCAGACATGGATTTATCAGCCGGGCGAACCGCTTGCAGAAGGAAACGATCATCTTGGATTTTTACGGTGGTGGTATGGTCATATTCCAAGATATGAAGGTGTAAGTGATGGAGTGTTGAACAACTGGTGGCATTATGCGCTTGATTACGAAGCAGCGGTTGCACTTGCAAAAAGTACACCGCCTGTCGGTATTTTTGATCAAATGAGGAATTTTCCTAAAGGATTTAATTTAGAACAAAATTATCCAAATCCATTCAATCCTGCAACCATTATAAATTATACATTAGAGAATCAGTCGTATGTTTCATTAAAGATATTTGATATGCTCGGGAGGGAAGTAGCGAAATTAATTGATGAACCAATGAGCCCTGGAAATCATGCCGTTCAGTGGAATGCGCAGGGCTTTTCTTCCGGCGTGTATTTTTATCAATTAAAAACCGGAAGCATTATCCAAACCAAAAAAATGATTTTATTAAGATAAGAATTGACAACAATATTATAATACCTATGAAAAAGGATCCGCAAATGGGGAAATATTATTTACACTTTCTTCTTTTGTTCGTACTAACCACTATTACATTTTCTCAGCAAAAATATTACATCGGTTATGTGACCTCTGCCAATGAGATCACCAAGGAAGATGAAGCTGCGATAGAATGGTTGAATAATTCGAATATATTCTCTTGTAAGATTATAAAAGCAGAAGAAGGAAATTGGGATTTTGAAGGGATGAATGCTCTGTGGATTCATCTTCCCGATACAATCGGATTAAACAATCTCCTCAAGCAAAAAAGATTTCTTTCCTATATCAACAAATATTATCAGAATGGCGGGAAAATTCTTTTTTCGGATTATGCAGCCATACTACCGAATGCCATAGGTATTGAACCTAAGAAACCGGAAATCCGTCGTGATACAGTACAGAACGAATGGTTATTTGATGAGCGCGGATTTCAAGGGCATTTGGGCCATCCGCTATTTGCTGGATTTTTTGGCGGTGTGTATGTATGGGATGCCAACGAAGACCAAATAATGCCACTCGTCGGATATTTTGGTAATGATTTCCCTGAGAGAGGGAAAGTAATTGCCGTAGATAAGGCATACGTTTTTGTCTATGCGGAAAGAAAGATTGTGATTGAGCACTCCAATAAAAAGGGGAAAATAATTTCTATAGGTTCAAGTATTTATTTTAGTAAATCAAACAATCTCCGAAACCACCTCGAACTTTTTATGAAGAATACGCTTCGTTATCTTACCGGTGAAAAATTTAGCGAATCTGTTACTTACTGGGAAAAATTTAATAATCACCCTATCCTTTTTACCGAAAAAAACGCCCCAATAGTTTCTTCAAAAGAAAGAGAAATGAAAAACATTCCTTCCTCCGAATTGGTTTTTACTCGTTTAGAACCGCAAAACAATTATTATGAAGCTTCAGGTCGGCGTGCGCTTATCATGGGAAAAGAAAATGGCGGAATTGAAGAAGTATGGGTACATCCCCTAAGGATTCTCCGTGATTACGAGGTTGGAATGATAACGGGCGACTCCATAACATGGCTACAAAATTACCCGGTGAGAGTTGAAATTCGCCCCGAATCATTTAGCCGGATTTATTCGACTCCTTTCGGCGTTTTGAAAGAAATTATTTTTGCTTCATTATGGAAAGCAGGAGGCATTGCTCATTATACTTCAACATTTCGAGTGAGACTTGTCATTCGCTTTCGCAGCGATCTGCGTTGGGTGTGGCCGTATGATGCTAATGCACTTGGAGATGTGCACTATGCTTACGATGAGACGATGAATGCACTTCATTTAAAAGATACAACTGGCAAATTTTATTGTTTGTTTGGTGGCGATGTTATTCCTTCAGCAAAAATCAGCGGGCAGTTCCAAAAAATTCAATGGTCGCCTAAAGGGTTTGTAGGAGCCGAAACGAATGAGAATCAGGTGTATCATGCGGTGATGTATGATCTAAACAATAAAAATAATTTCACACTCAATTATGCTTTTCTTGGAACAAATGAAGGGAAGGAAAAAGCGCTTAGTGATTACCGAATACTTCTCGAAAAACCGGAAGAACAATATGCGGAACAGGTTGCGCATACAACTGATCTTTTAAAACGTACCGTACAAATATTTTCTCCCGATAAAGAATTTAATACTCTTTTCCGATGGGCAATTGTTGGCACAGATAAATTTCTTGCCTATACTCCAGGACTTGGAACGGGGTTGCTTGCCGGATTTGCAACTTCAGCTCACGGATGGAATGGAACCCATAAAAACAGTGGGCGTCCTGGTTATGCCTGGTATTTTGGGCGCGATTCCGAGTGGTCCGGGTTTGCTATTGATGACTATGGTGATACTGAAATAGTAAAAGAACAATTAAAATTTTTACAACGGTATCAGGATAGATCCGGAAAAATATTTCATGAAATCTCAACGAGTGGAGTTGTCCATTATGATGCAGCGGATGCAACTCCATTATATATAATTCTTGCCGGTCATTATCTGCGTGCATCAGGTGATATTCAATTCATCAAAGAAAGCTGGACGCATCTTAAGAAGGCAACTGATTTCCTTTATTCGACTGATACAGACGGCGATGGGTTGATTGAGAACACAAACGTAGGGCACGGCTGGGTTGAAGGAGGCGCGTTGTTTGGAGCACATAGTTCTTTTTATCTTTCATCGACTTGGGGGCAAGCATTAAAGGACATGTCATATTTTGCCACACTGATTGGCGAAAAAGATCTTGCAGTAAAATATTCTTTGCAATCAAAAAAAGTTCAAAAAATATTAAATACTGATTTTTGGAATGATTCAACTCAATTCTATAATCTCGGAAAATTGAAAGATGGAACTTATCAAACTGAGCCGACAATCCTTCCGGCTGTCGGTGCGTACTTTAATTTGTTAGAAGATACTAAAGTAAAACATATGCTTGATTCATATGCAGCCAATAGTTTTAGTACAGACTGGGGTGTTCGTATTTTGAGTTCTTCTTCAAAATTATTCAATCCAACGGGATATCATTATGGAGCTGTATGGCCGCTTTTTACCGGGTGGGCTGCTTTAGCGGAGTACGAATATGGGAACTCAGTACAAGCGTTTTCGCACTTCAATGAAAATCTTGCAATTAAAAATTATTGGGCGCTTGGATATGTCGAAGAGGTGATGAATGGCTTAGTATATAAACCATCAGGCGTTTGTCAACATCAGTGCTGGTCTGAAACAAATATTCTTCATCCGGCAATCACTGGAATGATAGGATGGAAACCGAATGCGGTTGAACAAAGTGCAATGCTCAAGCCGAGATTCCCTCTTTCTTGGGATACTATCTCTGTTGCCAATTTACGATCCGGGAAATCATTGCTTCAATTAACGATGAAACGTGAGATAAACAAAACAGTATATTTTATCAAACTCATGGAGGGACCGGAAATAAAAGTTCAATTTGCTCCTGAAATTCCGGAAGGAATGAAATTTAAAAAGACATTTATCGATAAGAAAGAAATAGCAATCAAAGATTCAACGTTCAGAGGACTTCTGGCAACTCCATTACAAATTCAACTAAATACTTCTGTGGAAATTGTTTTTGAACACACTGGAGGGATCGGAATGTATCCTGTTGTTCCGCATCCTCAACCCGGTGATAGTTCTCAAGGTTTCAGAATCATTTCCACTTTTCTTTCAGGGAAACAATATACATTAATAGTTGAGGGTAAATCTGGATATGAAGGGAATTTTATTTTGAATACTTTCGATCAGAAGGTTGTAACCGTTACGAATGCTGAATATGAAACAACTCCAAAACAAGGTATTATAAATCTGCATGTAAAATTTGATGATCCGACAAAACAATTTGGATGCAAAACTGTTAAGGTTGTTTTACAGTAAACGTATAAATAGGCTCCTATCATTCATATTTGTGTAATATTTGGCGGAAAATATTAAGGAATAAATTTCCTTCTTTGGTTCTATCCAGTCATGGTTGAGGGTAAACGACTTAACCCAACTTGCGCATTTTCTATAAAAACGCCATAAAAAACCGATAAAAATTGAAAAAAATAATATTTTTTACGGAGCTATATTGCGTTTTTAGCCCATAAACGAGCTTTTTGAAAAACACATACGCCAAAACGGCGTTTGTGTTCCCCCAACAGATTTGCATTATTGGGTTGTCGTTCGTAT
>JBDRQK010000430.1:0-2063 GCA_043826315.1 Chloroflexota bacterium | reverse complement strand
CCCGAATCCGCCAGGCGTAATGCCGCCTCGATACCAGCTATACCTGCCCCTACCACCAGGGTTGACTGTTTAACATCAGCCCGTCTCATTTCCAGTGGAGTTTGATGTTGAACACGCTGGACAGCAGCACGCACCAGAGATTCAGCTTTCCTGGTGGCACTCTCATAATCATCTGAAACCCAGGAACAGTGTTCCCGGATATTGGTCATCTGGAACAGGAATGGGTTCAAACCGGCTTCTGAACAGGCCAACCTGAAAGTTGTTTCATGCATAAGTGGTGAACAGGATGCCACCACAACCCGGTCCAACCCCTCTTTTACAATATCATCCTGGATGAGCGCTTGGCCGGGGTCAGAGCACATATAAGTATAATGACGGGCAACAACCACATTCTTTATCTTGGATGCCATATTGCTCACCCGTTCCACATCCACCATGCCGGCAATGTTGGTTCCACAATGGCATATGTACACACCTACACGTGGCGAACCCTGTGTTGGCGTCGTTTCAGAGGATGTCATTTAAGCATCTCCTTTCCTGGAGGAATATAGAATACTCCCTGGCGGGTTAATAAATCCATCCTCTTATTGTGCTTTTTCGCACTAATTATGACAAGTGCAATTTGTCACTATTAGAGCAAACTATCTTCAGGAACTATTAAACAAACGACGCACCCTGTTGGGTGCGTCGTCCTAATGTAAAGAAGGTTGATTATAAATTGAACTCACTCCACAATTTTATTCGATAAGGAATTATTTTTTTACATTCTTAAACTTGAAGTCCAATCCATCTTCATCCGAGTTAACCTCCACATTCACCGATGCGCCAGCTTCGATCTCGCCTCCCAGCAGCTTGACAGAAAGCGGGCTTTCCACAAATTTTTGCAGTGCCCTGCGCAGCGGTCTTGCCCCAAAAGCTGGATCGTATCCGGTTTTTGCCAGCCATTTCCTGGCACCTTCAGTTAACTTCACTTTAATATCATACTCATTCAGTCGATCCTGAATCTCCTTCAATTGCAGGTCAACGATCTGTTCCATTTCTTCTACACTGAGCGGCGAGAACAGAATGATTTCATCCACCCGGTTGATGAATTCAGGACGGAAGGTACCTTTAAGGGCTTTTTCTATCTTGGCGTGGTTTTCACGATCATCATCACTGGTAGTAGGCTGCAGGAAACCCAGCGTGCCACCCTTGCGCACATACTCGGTACCCAGGTTGGAGGTCATGATCAACACAGTATTTCGGAAATCAACGATATTTCCCTGTCCATCTGTCAGCCGGCCATCATCCAGGATCTGTAAAAGTGCATTCCAGACTTCGGGATGAGCTTTTTCGATCTCATCGAAAAGGATAACCCGGTAGGGTCTTCGTCGAACAGCCTCAGTCAACTGACCGCCTTCTTCATAACCCACGTAACCGGGAGGCGCACCAAACAGGCGCGAGACAGTGTGCTGCTCGCGGTATTCAGACATATCCACCCGCACCAGTGCTTCCTCGTCATCAAACATGAACCACGCTAATGCTTTTGCCAGCTCAGTCTTCCCAACACCTGAAGGACCAATAAAGATGAAAGAGCCAATCGGCCTGGCTGGGTCTTTAAGCCCGGAACGGGCGCGTCGGATGGCATCCGATATGGCATGAATGGCTTCGTCCTGGCCAATGATATGCTCATGCAGTCGTTCTTCCATTTGCAGCAGTTTGGCTGACTCAGTTTCCATCATCTGATTGAGAGGAATACCTGTCCATTGGTGGACTACTTCGGCGATATCATTTACATCCACCACCTCATCCAGTTTATGCTCAGATTCCCATACATCCCGTTCGCTGTTAAATTCCTCTTCCTTGCGCAGACGTTCCGCTTTAATTTCAGCAGCATGTTGATAATCCCTGGCTGTTGAGGCAACATCCTCATCCGCTCTAAGGCGGTCGATCTCTGTTTTCTTTTCTTTGAGTTCAGGTGGCAGCGAATAAAGTGCGACACGTAATTTGGCGGCAGCTTCATCCATCAGGTCAATGGCTTTGTCAGGCAGGTGACGGTCAGTAACATACCGGTCAGCCAGTCT
>JBDRQK010000429.1:0-2315 GCA_043826315.1 Chloroflexota bacterium | reverse complement strand
GACAGGATGGTGGCAGATCATGGGAAGACATCAAACAACCTTCAAACAACGTTTATTAATGGATGAGTATTATATAAGCAACTGGTCATTATGGATGGATGTTTATATACTGCTAAAAACAGTCTGGGTTGTTTTATCGGGAAGAGGTGCATAAATTGTTTAGTTGAACAACCCAACCACCCAATGGATATGTATTTCGTTGGAATTGGGGGTGCTTGATATTTGAGACTGATGGATTTACATAAGCTTTTCATACATTGATTGATGCTAAATTCTCGAAAAAACAGGGAAAGATCAATGACCCAATTTTACCCATTGTTCATGCTGAGTTGAAAAGACCTCTCGCAATATCAAAATAATAATTCTAGAAGATGGTATCTAAATACAATAAACAAGTGCAATTATTTAAATCAGAAAATTATTAATCAGTTGCATAATTCTTGAATTCTTAAAGCAGTGCATAGAAGTGGGTCTTGCCAATCCCCTGTATCTTTTGAAAATCCTTTCGGTTCATATCACTTGTGAAGTAGCGTCGAAATAACACTTAGACTTGTTCTAAAGTGGACCTTTAATGGATTTGATCCGTTCTGACCTTCGGATTTTGAGTTCACTCATGGACTTTAAATCCATTTTTTCTATTGATTGGATCAGTTCAATTTTGAATATTTAATAACAAGTTAGTATTCGTTATTGACAAATTATCAATAGAATGTTATACTATAGACAATTAGTCTATAGGAGTGATATATGCCAGGTGGTCGTGGACAAGGTGGTGGTCGTCGAAAAATGTTCTTTCTACAATCCTGCTTATTGGTGTTGTTGCACCGGGCACCAGGATATGGGTACACTTTGATGGATGACCTGAATGAGTTTGGATTCTTTCCAGACAAGATGGACGTGAGCATAATTTACCGAGCTTTGCGCGACTTGGAAGCAAACGATCTGGTGAGTGATTCTTGGGATGAGAATAGTCTTGGTCCACAAAGACGTGTCTACACCATCACCGCTCTGGGTGAAAAAATCCTGGCAGAATGGATCGATATTCTACGCCAAAGGCGCAAGGAGTTCGAGGCTTTGGAGTTGGCGTATGACGACATCAAGTCAAAATCTGAAAAAGAAACAAAATAAATAGATACTGAAAGGAGGTGGTAACATGCCATATAGAGATGGAACAGGACCCTTGGGACAGGGTTCGCGTACAGGTCGAGGTTTTGGAAACTGTGTCGGACAAGACGGCGTTGGTCGTTTAAGTGGTCTTGGACTTGGTCGAAGAGGAGCTGGTCGTGGCTTGGGGCGCGGTTTCGGTGTTGCTCCAGTGCAGGACAGTTCCTGGGTGGAGGACCAGATCCAGTCGATAAAATCTGCCCTTCAAAGCATTTCCGATCGTTTAGATGCTATGAAAAAAGAGTAATTCGTTCTCGAAAGGGCGATCCAAATGTAGCTCTGTGAATTAACAGGATAAATCTTTCCATTACCAGTGCACGACAGATCGCCCCAACGACATCAAAATCATAAATAATTAAGACTCGATCAATTTAATAAGGAAATTCTATGAAATTAGCTATATCGATCTCTGGCAAAACGCTGGATTCCCCCTTTGACGCCCGTTTTGGGCGTGCTGCTGCCTTTTGCATTGTGGATTCTGTATCCGGGGAATGGCAAGTTATTGACAACCCGGCCATTTCCGCTTCGGGTGGTGCAGGTGTGCAGGCTGCGCAGTTCGTTGCCAGCCACGGAGTACAGGCAGTAATCAGCGGAGCATTTGGTCCAAATGCCTATAACACGCTGGTTGCAGCCGACATCGAAATGTATATTACCCCACGAGATCAGGCTCATAGCGCTGCTGAAATCCTGAAAATGTTTAAGGATGAAAAATTAACCCAGGTGAAAGCTGCTACGAACAAAGGGCATCATGGAGAAAATCGTTAATGAGGATCGTGGTTGCCAGCGGTAAAGGCGGTACGGGTAAAACCACCATTGCCACCAGCCTGGCGTTGATTGCATCTGAACAGGAATCCGTCCGTGTAATGGACTGTGACGTGGAAGCACCCAACGCCAGACTTTTTCTGGATCCATCGCTTGATTCTCACAAAGATGTTGGCATCCTGATCCCGCAAGTGGATGAGAGCTTCTGCAATTACTGTGGCAAATGTGCTCAAGTTTGCCAGTTTCATGCCATAGCAGTCATTGGTAAAAAAATCCTGGTCTTTCCGGAATTATGCCATGGTTGTGGAAGTTGTACATTGATTTGTCCAGAGCGCGCCATCACAGAACATCTTAACGTGTTGGGTGTACTGGAAAGAGGGCAGGCGGTA
>JBDRQK010000428.1:0-4210 GCA_043826315.1 Chloroflexota bacterium | reverse complement strand
TCTTGCTAGTGGTTGGAATGTAATCCTGGGCATACTGGTTGGAGGTCACATTGGTATACGTCCTGGAGCCGGGCCTGAACCCATACGGTGATAAGGAGGGTATGACCATGCCCGACCAACCATAAGGGACAACAAAGGAATATTGACCATCATCGTCAGAGATGGCAGTCTTGGGAGTGCCTTCCGTATAACTGAGCGTGACACCCGAAAAACCGGAAATTCCGGAGATGGTATAGGTGTTGATCGTTGCTGTGTAATCCTGTGCAATTTTATCTGAAAGCACATTGTTATAGTTTAAGCTGACAGGAGAGAAGGTGTAGCCAGGTTTGGAGGGCGTTACCGTCCCGGACCAGTTGGTAGGAATCTGGAAGGAATACTCACCAGCTCCATTCGCAGTAACCGTCTTGGGTGTATCAATGGTGTAACTGATCGTAGCACCTGCGACTCCGGCGTTACCAGATATCGTATGGGCAAGAACTGTAATGCTGATGGTGGCAGATTCGCTGTCCACGGTTGCATCATTGACTTTAAAGGTGAAGCTGTCTGATCCAGAATAATTTTCGTTAGGTGTGTAGGTCTGATCCGGACCGCTGCCACTCAGACTACCATGAACTGGTTCATCCACAATACTATAGGTTAATGGACTGATTTCCACATCGGTTCCAGTCAATGTGATGTCCAGCGATGTGTTCCATAACGTGCTGAGCGACTGGGCATTAGCCACCGGAACATCATTGACAGGATCAACCGTCAGCAGGAAAGTGTCGTTGACGGTTACATTACCATCATAAACAGTGACCGTGATCGTGGTTTCCCCGTTCTGATTGGGGGCAGGCATGATGTTAAGGGAACGATTGGCAGCGCTGCCGCCCAAGGAGATATTTTCGTTCGGAACCAGGTTCGTATCCGATGAACTGGCTGTAACGGTCAGGTAAGCTGCTGAAAGTTCCTCATCCCCTACGGTGAAGGAGATGTCACCAGTGACGATGTCTTCTTCCGTGGACTTGTCCGTAATATCACTGATGGTCGGTGGTGTGTTCACTTTCGAAAAAGTGTGTGACCAGACTGGTGTCGGTGTTCCAACTTTGTAAATGCTGTAAGTAAATGAGCTGCCATTAACACTAATTGCAGCGTAACCCTGCGAGGCATCCATGTCTGGATAGAAATAATCAATTCTATCCGGGTAGACATACTCGTTGTAGGTTGCTCCACCAGCCGGGGAAGTATAGAATTGTTCATAACTTCGGCTTAATCGTTCATCCCGGGAGCTATCCATGTGTACCCACCCCAGAACTTGTTCGTGTCCGTGAAAAGTTGCAGAAACAATCGGGTGATTATTGATGATAGTAATAAAGCTTGGAGGTGTGCAACTATTGTCATCCCTTTCTGAACATAATGAATGGACGCTGGTAATAGGATATTCAGGCCCGTGGGAGAAGATAAATGCGTGTACCAACCCTTGTCCTTCGGCATACGTCAGGCGGGAATCAAGGAAAGCTAATTGCTCCTCGGTCATGTTATCAATATCGCCTGGAATATCCAAACCAATGAAGATGGAGTTTCCATAATCAAAACTATAGTTCAGGTTGTCTGAAGCAGAATTGAGAGCTTCTTTATTGATCACAAAAGGTGGCAGCACTTTAATGTTCGGGGCTGTCTCAAAGTAGTTTTCCCATAGCGCTGCGCTTCCTGTCACATGATCGTCAGCATTCCCTCTGACCAGGAAGGTCTTATTAAAAATATTCGCAGACTTCAACGCTGTGACCATCGGGTTAATTTGGCTTAAAACGAATCCCGTGTCTTCAAGATCCCCATTGAAAATGACCAGTGCAGGATTTAGAGATGCGATTTGATTAACAGTGGCAGAAAAGTAAGCTGCCTCTGCGGAAGCATCACCCATGGATGCAAAATTGAATGCAGTCGGTCTTGCGACATAGTCCTGGGCGGTCTGATTCGAAACAACATTTGTGTAAGATTTAATAGCTGGCAAGAATGCAAAACCTGCCTTGGAAGGTGTGATTGTTCCAGACCAATCGTAGGAGACCTGGAGAGAATATACTCCAGAGCTATTTGCTGTAGCTGTCTTGGAAGTGCCATCTGTGTAGCTTAAAGTCGCAGCACCAACTCCAACGTTGCCGGAGATGGTGTACATCGTAACCGAGGCAGCATAATTCTGGCTGATCTGGTTGGAGGTGACATTGGAGTAAGACCTGCTGACAGGTGTAAAGTCAAAGCCAATCTTGGAGGGGGTGACCGTTCCTGTCCAGCCATATGGGACGATAAAAGAGTAATTGCCCGTAGCTCCATCCGCAGTTGTTGAACCACCGGTATATGTGATGGTTGCACCCGCACCTGCAACCCCTGTGCTGCCGCTGATGGTATAAGTGATCACGGTGGCTGAATAATCCTGTGCAGTCTGGTTGGCGGTGATATTCGTATAACTCCTATTGGTCGGTGAGAAGGTATAGCCAACCTTGGAGGGGGTTACCGTACCCGACCAACCTTGCGAAACCCCGAAAGAATAGTTCCCTGTGCTGACGTCCGCAGTTGTCGACCCACCTGTGTAATTGATGGTTGCGCCTGCCCCGGCCACCCCGACACTACCGCTGATGGTGTAAGCATTCAGGGTTGCAGTGTAATTTTGGTTGGTCTGGTTGGTCGTAACATTCGTGTAGGTTCTGTTGACAGGTGAAAAGCTATAATTGGTCTTGGAAGGTGTGACCGTGCCAGACCAACCACTTGAGACGGAGAAAGCGTAGTTGCCCGAGCTGCCATCCGCAGTGGTTGAACCGCCGGTGTAGCTGATTGTTGCACCTGCCCCGGCTGCACCGACACTGCCGCTGATAGTGACTGTTGACAGCGGCCTGATGCTCATGGCGGTCATTGATTCCAGAGTAGAGCTACTACTCGCTCTATGTTCAGAGCCATCATTCGCTGCAGTCGTCACACTTCTATTGCGAATATAGAGAGTTGCTGATGGATAACCGGATCGGCTTGCAGGAGCCACACCAGAAACGGTCCAACCGGTAGCCCAGTCATTGCTTCCTATTGTGCGAGGGCTGCAGAACCAGGAGGAAGAACATGCCAGGTTTACGATTTCAATGGCTTGATCACCGGAGGCTATGGTGAGGGTTGGAGAAAACGGACCTACATCCCTATCGCCAGAAGAATCATTTCGATTTTCAGCATCGGTCAAGGGAGTAGTCTGGTCGACACCTTCGAAGACGGCTGCATAGATCCAGGTGTAGTAAGAAGAGCCACCGCTGATCGTGACATTCAGGCTATTACCTGAAGCAGCCTGGATCCCTGCTTCAGTCAGGTAGTATAAATAGGAATGATTCGGTGTGCCTGAGGAAGAACCATCACCATCGGCTAATGTAAGTGCCTGTCCACCAAAGGTGACATTCGATACTGTTTGGGAACCGTCCGTAGTCCGGGTAGAGGCTATTGCCACCACAAGCAGGCGGTTTGATCCTGTGGCTACCGTGTAATTTGGATTTACCACCCCGGATGGATAGGAGCTGCTTGCATATTGTGACGTCCAGGAAGCCGTCTGTGAAACTGCCGCCTTGACTGGATTGATCGCTGTCCCTGACAACAACATGGACAGGATCATTAAACAACTAACGACTCGAAAACTGACTGTACGTAAAGATCTGGTAGTTCTGTTTTGCATTTTGTTCCTCCTGAAAAATATAGTCAATCTAAATCGATTCACATTATTTGATTTCAATTATTAACATATCTTTGAATCAGAAAATACGTGGATCCATGATCCATCAATGACAATAAGTAATATTAATCTTCTCTTAGGTTAATGAATTTCTGGTCCCCTATGAATAATTCTGAAATAAATATTAGCTCATTTTGGTAGCCTTCAAGATGGGATGCTGTTTTTGATGATGAAAAAAACCATAGCGAAAATCCGGTAAGTTCTAAATTAAAACCACACCAGTGATACTGACACCGAGCAGTTGAAAATGCCGTAAGGTAGCTTGGGCTGATTTGACTTGGGTTCGTCCCAACTGGATTACCAAAATAACGGAATCCATTTTAGAAGGTAGAATCTGAGCGTCTGCACTATCTACAGAAGGGCTGTTCACGATTACTATATCAGCTAGCGAACGAAGCTCCGATAACATCAGCGTCCATTTATCAGATTCCAACCAAGGTTTTGTATCTTTGTCAATTACACCGGCGAGTATCAAAG
>JBDRQK010000427.1:0-2696 GCA_043826315.1 Chloroflexota bacterium | reverse complement strand
CATTCTTTCTCATACGAACCGCCACCCTTTCCTGTTGTACCTGTGCCCCATGCAAGTAATTGCCTGCGCTGTATTAGTTTCCCGGTTTCAGGGTCTTGCTCAGCAATTCTTCGGGATCGTATCCGGTCATGCGTGCATATTCCGGATTGACATATTCGAAACGACCCTGCTCATCGGTGACGGTCAGACCCTGCCCCATCGAGTTCATGATCTGCAGGGCGAAATTGCGCTCGGTTTCTACAGCTTCTTCAGCCTGCTTGCGTGCGGTGATGTCGCGGTAATTGACGACGACCGCCCCGACAGCTGGTTCCTGCAGCAGGTTCGTGCGGACACCCTCAATGATCCTGGTAGAACCGTCCTTGTGGATGAAATGTACTTCAGAGAAGGCAACCGCGCCTATTTCTTGAGCTAACTTTGCGAATCCCTGCGCCATACCCTGGCGTTCTTCCGGGATAACATATTCAAAAACCTTTTTGCCAATGCGATCAGTGGGGGAATAACCCAGTACCTGTTGGATCGAGGGAGAATCATAAAGTACGGTTCCGTCCGCTGCCAGCATGGTGACGGCATCGTGACTGTGTTCGATAAGGGCACGAAAGCGTTGTTCGCTTTCATTTAATTTCTCTTCGGCTTGCTTGCGTTCTGTGATGTCTTCCCCTATACTGGAGACACCAATGGGGTTTCCAGCAGTGTCATGCAGAATGGTATTGCTCCAACTGACCAGGCGCTCCACTCCCTGCCGGGTAACGATCTCGTTTTCATAGTGGACCGGGATGTTACCGGATGGCAGGGAAGTTTTAAGCATCTGTTCGACCTGTTCCCTCAGTCTGTGCGGCAGGCAGGTGTTGAACCAGCTTTTCCCGATAATCTCCTGCCGCTGCCAGCCTGTCAACTGCAGAAAATAAGCATTACAGAAGGTAACGCATCCAGAACAGTCGAGTTCGATGGCGATCAGGTTGACGTTTTCAAGCGTCCGCCGGAAACGGCGTTCAGCTTCCAATAAGGTGTCGGCAGCCTGCTTGTGTGCGGTGATATCGTGCGCCATCCAGAGCACCGTGTTATCCGGGAGGGGTGAGACGTTGACAGAGAACCAGATCTGCCTGGAATCGATCGGCAGGGAATATTCACCTGTGACCACCTGGCCTGTCTGCAAACTTTCCCTGATCCTGGCCAGGATGTAATCGGCCTGTTCCTTCGGCAGGATGTCATGAACGGTTTTGCCCAGCATATCATCTGATGGGCGGAAGAGGTTCTCGGGCCTGGTGGGGGCGATCTCAAGGTAACGACCCTCGGCATCGTATTTGATGACGACATCTGTCATGGCTGCAAACAAAGCCCTCAATTCGGCTTCGGAGGCAGCTATTTTCTGCTCAGCCAGTTTGCGATCGGTGATGTCGCGGGCAGTGGATAATGCCCCAATAACATTGCCATGCTCATCATTAAGCACACGGCACCACCAGGCCAGCAGTCTCTTCGCACCATCTTTGCGTCGTTGCCAGCTTTCAACATAGATAACGTCTTTACTACCTGCAAACAGGGGGGCTACAATGTCATAGATCTCCTGTTCACCTTCGAAATAAAAATCGGCATCTTTTCCGATCACATCTTCACCAAAAAAATCATACCCGGCTGGATTGGCCCAGGTGTAGACCTTATTCTTGTCCACTTCCATGATGATATCAGGAACAGAAGCCAGGATGGCTTCATTGCGTGATGACAACGCACGCAATTCCTTTTCCACCTGTTTTCTCTTAGTGATGTCATAGGCTGTACCCTGTGTCCCGGCTGGTTTACCATCTGCGTTTTCAAATTGTTTGGCATTGAAAAGCAGGTGGATCTCCCGCCCATCCTTGCCCAGGTGCACCGTCTCCAAGCCTTTGATGATATCCCCTTGTAATAAACGTTTGAATTCCTGCGTGTCCCTTTCCGCATATTCTGGTGTCACAAAATCCACGAATTTTTTTCCGAGCATCTCCTCCAGCGTATAGCCGAAGACCTCTTCCCAGGCCGGGTTGAGGTAAATGTAACGTCCTTCCGTATCGCACTGCCAGATCAGGTCCTGGGCAGTCTCCACCAGGGTGTGATAACGGGCTTCACTGAGGCTCAGTGCTTCCTGTGTCTGCTTGCGATCGGTGATATCTTCAATTAGTACTACAAATTGGCCTTTTTCCGGGCTGTAGGCGACCACTGAGAAATATTTATTCAGGGCTTGTGCATAATTTTCAAAGCGTTCAGGCTGACCTGTGAGAGCCACCCGGCCATAGGTTTCGATCCATGACAGTTCTGTTTCAGGTAGAACTTCGAGAACTCTTTTTCCGACAATATGCGCGGCAGCCAAACCGGTCAGCTTTTCAAAAGCAGCATTCATTTTCAGGAAGCGATAGTCAATGGGTTTGCCGCGCTCATCACAGATGATCTCATGCAAGGCAAAACCGCTGGCCATTTCATCAATAATCTGCTGAAGATCGCTGGTGGTGCTGTCCGGGGATTGGTCAGACTGCTTCGTTTTTTTATCGCTTTTGGATGGGGTTGTGGATTTCTTGTTCATGGTCCATTCCTCACTGACAATGAAAGCCTGGTTCTTCTATCCCGTACTTTATCATAATCAGGAAATATAAAAATGCCATGATTATGAAATATTTATTATATATCTCCCCACCTATCGATAACCATATTATACATGCAAGAATGGGCTG
>JBDRQK010000426.1:0-3991 GCA_043826315.1 Chloroflexota bacterium | reverse complement strand
GTGATTACGTATACGTCGACGATGTAATCTCAGCCATGGTAGCAGCGTCCACCGCCCCAAATATCAATGGACTGGTCATCAATGTCGGGAGCGGTATTGAAACGAGTGTGCGCAACCTGATCAACCTGATATTAAGCACATCAGGGAGTAAAACAAACATAGTTTATAACCAGAAAATCGCCGGAGGAGTCTCGCGCATGTGCGCTGACCTGTCGCTGGCTTCACAAAAATTGAACTATAAAGCTTCCATCTCGCTCGAAGAGGGTCTGCGCTTGACCCTAAAACGTGACCCACGCCTGAATGTTGGTTAAATACTCGCTTGCACTACCCAATTTTTCGATGCAGCATTTAAATTGATAAAACTATTGTTCATTTTTTCCGCACCAAAACAACACCTTTAATGCCATCTTCCATACTGTCCCCGGAATTCTACAACCGCCCCACTCTGTGTGTCGCACGTGAATTACTCGGAATGCACCTGGTGCGCATCCTAGATGGTGTTCGTCTGGCGGGTATCATCACCGAAACAGAAGCCTACATCAGCGAAATCGACCTAGGCTGCCATGCCAAAGCGGGTCGCACGAAACGTACAGTTGTCATGTACGGTCCAGCCGGGCATGCCTATGTCTATTTCACCTATGGCAAGCACTGGATGCTGAATGTTGTCACAGAAGCCGAGGGTATTCCAGCTGCGGTTCTACTGCGCGCCATTCAACCGTTGGAGGGTTTGCAGGTCATCTCCTGCAATCGTCAGGGACGTGGCACTGATGGTCCAGCCAAATTGACTCAGGCAATTGGCATTCAGAAAGAAGCCAACAACTGCGATCTTTGCAACACATGCGATGACTTGTGGATCGAACAGGGTCAATCAATTTCCGATAAAAACGTGACCATTGGCCCTCGTGTGGGGTTATATACTGTACCGGAGCCCTGGAGATCCAAACCCTGGCGATTCCGTGTAAATGTTATATAAAATATCAAGATCCCGGTAAAGAATTTTCAGCGCAGAAATTTCAGGACTTAAAGAAGCATAATCAAACCATAGTTTTTTTATTCCTTTGCCTGCAATATTTCTTCACCAAACTGACGGTTTCAATCCTATTTATTTTGGAGGAAAACATGGGTTTATTGGAAGGAAAGAACGCACTGATCTTCGGTCTCGCCAACGACCGTTCGATTGCCTGGGGAATCGCCAATGCAATGCACACCCACGGCGCACGAATTGGTTTTAGTTATGCCGGGGAAGCCCTCGAGCGTCGTGTACGGCCTTTGGCAGAATCAATTGGCGCCACCTTCGTGGAAGAATGTGACGTCGCAAATGATGATGCCATTCTATCTGTGGCAGAAAAAGCCAAAAAAGAATTCGGCCAGATCGATATCCTGGTCCACTCCATTGCATTCGCCAATCGGGATGAATTAACCGGTCCTTTTTACAATACCAGCCGTGCCGGATTTCACCTGGCCTTAGATATCAGCGCCTACTCTTTTGTAGCCCTGGCTCATGCTTTTCAACCACACATGCCTAGAGGCAGCTCAATGGTATGCATGACCTATCATGGTTCCGTAAAGGTCGCACCACATTACAACGTGATGGGTGTTGCCAAAGCCGCCCTGGAAGCCTCCACCCGCTACCTTGCCTATGACCTGGGACCACAGGGGGTGCGAGTCAACGCCATCTCGGCTGGACCCATCCGCACCCTGGCTGCCGCGGGCGTGAGCGGATTCAAGGACATGCTGCGCTCCTTTGCAGAGATGTCACCCTTGCGCGAGAACGTCACCCCCGAGGATGTTGGAAACGCGGCTGTCTTTCTTTGTTCGGATATGGCTGCCCACACAACTGGTGAAGTTTTATATGTAGATTCAGGTTACAACATCATGGGTGTTACCGAACCTGAGCAAAAATCATAATTAATGCACCAATTATGAAATTGCATTAAGGACACGGAAAACCGTGACCTCTTTCTTTAATTTGCATGACTACTTTTTAAGTAAAGAAAATTTTTTTATCGGTAAAATATCACCACCAATAACCATACCTGATCAAATCGAAGACAACTTATTTATCCCTTCCTGTCCCAACTCAGAAGATGATAAAATAAACCCATGTTCAAACGTAACACATCTCCAACCTCCCCATCCAATGTCCAGGCTGTAGAGCGGGTCACATCCGTTCTGGGGGCAGGTATCATCTGGCAAGGAAGTTTGACCGGCTCGGGTGGTGTGCGTATTGAAGGTTCTTACGAAGGTCAGATCGAGCTTAGCGGCATGCTAATGGTCGGGGAGACCGGACGTGTCACCTGCCCGGATATACGCGCTGCAACCGTCATCGTAGCCGGGTCTGTACGAGGAAATATTACCGCCCAAAAAGTCGAGATCCGCTCAACAGGGCGAATCTGGGGTAATGTAGTTACCATATCCTTTGCCACAGAAGAAGGTGCATTCCTGCGCGGCCAGATCCGCATGGAAGAGCAACTCGATCTCGGCCTGGATGGTAGCCCTGTCTCCGAACCATCTTCCGCTTCAAAAACCAGCTAATACCTATCCCATTGTTATAGAAAGAGCCTATGGATAAAATCAACCAACCCATTCCCATGTCTTCACCAGACCTGGGTCCAGCTGAACGCCAGGCTGTAATGGACGTCCTCAACACCCCCAATCTGAGCATGGGTCCCGGGATTGCCCGATTTGAAGAGGCCATTTGCCAACTAACAGGCAGTCGGCATGCCATCGGGGTCAACTCTGGTACGGCTGGATTACATCTGTGTGTTCGTGCTGCTGGAATTGGTGCAGGTGATTACGTTATCACTACACCATTCTCCTTTGTAGCCTCCAGCAATGTCCTCCTTTTCGAAAATGCAGTTCCAATTTTTGTGGATGTAGATCCACGCACAGGAAACATTGATACAAATTTGGTTGAAGCTGCTACTCATGATCTCATGACTAGAGGTGAAAGAGCCCAGAAGTGGTTGCCTCGCCGCGGAGCTGAGCCTGGCCAACTGCTAAAAGCAATTTTACCGGTGGATGTCTTTGGGCAGCCTGCCGACCTCGACCCAATCCTCAGAGTTGCCCATCCGTATCAGCTCCCGGTCATCGAAGATTCGTGTGAAGCCCTCGGATCCGAATACAAAGGCTGCCTGGCTGGAACCATCGGTGATTTCGGTGTATTTGCCTTCTACCCCAATAAACAGATCACAACCGGCGAGGGTGGGATCATCATCACTAATGACTCCGTTTCTGCTGATTTCATGCGATCCCTGCGTAACCAGGGCCGCGCTGTTGGGGACACATGGCTGCAGCATACCCACCTGGGTTACAACTACCGTATGGATGAGATGTCGGCTGTCCTGGGCGAGGTGCAACTATCCCGACTGGATGAGCTGACCGCTAAACGTAACCAGGTGGCTGCCTGGTATACCGAACGTCTAGTTGAGATCCCAGGCATCGAAACCCAAATCTTAGAACCAACCACAACTCGCATGTCCTGGTTCGTATACGTCATTCGATTTATCCCCGGCATTGATCGTGACCTGCTAGCAAAAAAGATCGGCCAGCAGGGAATACCAGCTCGTCCTTATTTCGCCCCCATCCATCTTCAGCCCTACATGCGTGAACGCTTTGGTTTTCTCCCGGGTGATTTTCCCATCACCGAAGACCTGGGAAACCGCAGCCTTGCGCTGCCTTTCTCAAGCGTTATGAGCGAAGCCCAAGTCGATACAGTCTGCCGTATCATCCACTACTCCCTGTAAATACCTTGCAACCGAACAGTTATCCCCCCCTCCGGCAACGTGGCTATTCAATACACATCCTCACGATGATCCTGTTCGTGGCAATTCTAACTGTCTGCTTCTGGCAAGCAATCACATACAAGAGCGGCTCCGGGTTAATCCTGTGGGGTCTGGCATGTCTGCTCTCTTTCCTCCCGTTTCCTTTCCTGAGATACCGGGTTTATGCACTGAATCGTGGCGATTACTTACTCGACAGGGAGACTCTT
>JBDRQK010000425.1:0-8399 GCA_043826315.1 Chloroflexota bacterium | reverse complement strand
CGTTCAGCGGCTCAATTTATTCCAGAATTAACAGATGCAAGCAATTATTTAATCGATCATTTGACGAATGGAGATGTGCTTCTGGTCCTCTCCGCTGGAGACGCCGACCAGATCAGCACCCAGGTTTTTCACCATTTTCAGGAAAAAGAGGCAAGCCATGTCTGAGAAAAAAGATGTTTGCCGGACTAATTCGAGTTCAATACCGACCGTCAAGATGGAATTAGGTGAAGTTCCATCCCTAAATTTAAGAAACGAACATCACTTTGAGAAAACATCAGAAATTATTCAACCCGGTGTCGAAATGGAGACAATTGTCACTAAATTGATAACCCACTTAAAGAATAATAATTGATGTCCCAGTATATATAATCAGGTTGGAAAGTAAATCTTTCGCCTGAGGAATGAGAATGATGAAATCAGAAAACCTCACCTACTTACAAGAGATATATGGCAAACGATTACAGGAAAAAAGTCTCCTATCTGCCTATACCTCAGGTCGCGTTGGTGGTCCGGCAGATGCAGCTATTATTGCCCGATCGGGAGATGAGTTGGCGGAAATAACCATGCACATGTGGGAGAGAAAGATTCCATTCATCATTATAGGAGGTGGTTCAAATATCCTCGTCAGCGATAAAGGAATACGGGATTTATTGATCATAAATCGGGCGCGTTCTATTCAATATAACGAGAATCTTGAATCCCCTCGTCTCCGGGCGGAGTCTGGCACAACCATGAATAATCTTGCTCAGAAAGCTGCTTTATTGGGGATGGGTGGTTTGGAATGGGCTGCCACCATACCGGGCAGTCTGGGAGGAGCCATCTACGGCAATGCTGGTGCATTCAAAGGTGATATGGCAGGCAACCTGGTCTCTGTTGATTTGATCCTACCTGAAATTGGACATCAGACATGGCCAGTTGAGAAAATGGAATATGCCTACCGCACCAGCATCCTTAAAAGAGAGCATCAAGCAGCAGTCATTCTTTCTGCAGAACTTTCCGTTTTTATTAGCTCAACCCTGGAAGTAAGGAAATTAATGAACCAGAACTCCAGGACCAGGCGTAGCACACAACCACCGGGAGCAAGCATGGGTTCAATATTCAAGAACCCACCTGATGACTTTGCAGGGAGACTGATCGAAAGTGCAGGATTGAAAGGTAAACGGATAGGTAACGTGGAGATCAGTCCAGTACATGCAAATTTCATTGTAAATCACGGTTTATCAAGCGCCAGTGATGTCAATGAGCTGATCGAGTTCGCCAGGTATGAAGTATCCAGGAAATACGGTGTTGACCTTGAGTTGGAAATTGAGTTGGTAGGTGAATGGTAATTCAATATGAATGATTTTATAAGCAAGAAACGTATTGCAGTTCTGTTTGGAGGTCGTTCTGGCGAACATGATGTTTCTTTGGCATCCGCGCGAAACGTCCTTTCGGTGCTTGACCGGAATAAATACGAAATATTCCCAGTTGGAATCAGTCAATCCGGATCTTGGTATTCAGGTAAGAATGTTTTGGACCAATTGGGTTCCGGAAATGTCAACGACCTGGATAAGGTTACCATTCTGCCTAACCCTGGCATGCCCGGCTTATATTGCATAAATTCCGGAAACCTGGAATTATTAACCCCCCTGGATATTGTCTTCCCAGTTTTACACGGTACTTTTGGAGAGGATGGCACGTTACAGGGACTCCTTGAAATGGCTGATCTGGCATATGTTGGAGGCGGTGTTTTGGGTTCTTCTGTGGGGATGGACAAAGGTGTCTTCAAGGATGTCATGCGCGCTAATGATATTCCAGTAGTTGAATCCATTCTCGTTTTACGGAAAGATATCGAGAAGGATATCGATACTGTAATTATGCAAACAGAGTCTTATTTTTCTTATCCCGTTTTTGTCAAACCAGCCAATCTTGGTTCGTCTGTTGGCATCAGTAAATGTATTCACCGGTCAGACCTGTTGGAAGGATTACATGAAGCTGCAAAATATGACCGCCGTATCCTGATCGAGCGAGGGATAAATGCCCGCGAAATTGAGATCAGTGTCCTGGGAAATGATCATCCCAGAGCTTCAGTTGCAGGTGAAGTATTGCCCAGTCGGGAATTTTATTCATATGAATCTAAATATATCGATGGAACCTCCGGGTTAAGTATTCCGGCAGAAATTCCTGCAAATGTATCCGATCAAATACGGGCGATTGCCATTAAAGCATTTAAAGCCATTGATTGTGCTGGTATGGCGCGTGTGGATTTCTTTATTGACAGGGAAGATGGCAAATTCTATTTAAATGAGCTCAATTCATTGCCCGGTTTTACGAGCATCAGCATGTATCCAAAGCTTTGGCAGGCATCAGATCTTCCACTCAATGAACTGGTGGATACCTTGATTGATCTGGCTCTCGAACGCAAGTCTGAGCGTGATCATACCGAGCGGAGTTTCAGGAGTAATAAATGACAACCAACCAAATTACAGCCCGTTCTGAGACGGTTAGAAAGAGACGGACACAACCTGCTCCCCAAAACCCTCCTCAAAAAATAAAAAGAGATTACCGTCCTGCAACCATTAAGTCTCCTGTGATACCTAAATCCAGGACGAGCGGAAGGTCAACTCAATCCCGAGCGCAAAGCTATAACACGGGTCGGCGCCATTATGATATTGCTTTCAATACTCCTCGTGCAAATATTCGCACACCGGGGATCACCCTTCCCGCTCTCGGTCCCCGCCTGGCATCTGCCATATTGGTCGTAGGTATGGTTTTCGCCTTATTTACCATTTGGAATTCGCCCCTATTCCAGGTGTCAAGCGTTGAGGTAACCGGCAATTTGCACTTAACAGAAGCAGATATCATTTCATCCCTTCAAAATTTTGGCAAACCGATATTTACTACCGTGCCAGAACTGGTAAAACAAGATCTGCTCCGGCTTTATCCTGAAATTGAAACAATATCTGTGAAAATTTCATTACCCAATCAGATCCTCGTTCATCTTACAGAACGGATTCCAATTTTTGTTTGGCAATATCAGGATGGAACTTCCTATTGGGTAGATGCCCAGGGATATAAATTCCCTGTACGTGGTCAAGTGGATAACCTGGTCACGATCACCGCTTTTGGAGATCCCCCCGCTATACCGGATGAAGCTATCCAACCTACCGATCCAGCTGACCTGACTACAAACGCAGTAACACCGGTTTTTCTCCAACCGCTCATGATCAAGGCTATAACCGAATTGATCGCATTAGCGCCACAAGGTGCGTCCATTTCGTATGACCCGGGTTATGGTCTAGGTTGGAGCGACCCGCGTAACTGGAAAGTGTACTTCGGTGAAAACACTGAAAACATTTCTACCAAATTGATGATCTATCAAGCAATAGTTGACAA
Source organism: Chloroflexota bacterium (assembly GCA_043826315.1). GTDB lineage: Bacteria > Chloroflexota > Anaerolineae > Anaerolineales > Villigracilaceae > UBA12087. The sequence continues at coordinate 5,024 of JBDRQK010000425.1, read as the reverse complement.
ACTTACTCTCGAAGGTATCCAGCCTACATTGATCAGTGTGGAATATCTGGATGCCCCATTCTATCGGACACAATAACTATGGACGAAATTATTGTTGGAATTGACGTAGGTACCACAAAAATCTGTACACTAGTGGGACGGGTGGAAGAAGAAGGAGCCATTCGTATTCTCGGTGTAGGCATCGTGCCATCGAATGGCATCAGAAAAGGTGTCATTACAGATATTTCTGCAGCCACACAGGCAATAACACGCTCTGTTGAAAAAGCAGAACAGACCTCTGGTGTGGAGATAACTTCTGCTCTTGTCAGCCTGGCAGGGGCGCATGTCGCCTCCATCAACAGCCGTGGTGTGGTGGCTGTCTCCGGTGATACGGTTGATGAATATGACATCGTGAGGGCATTGGATGCCGCCCGTGCAGTAGCAATCCCCCACAACCGCGAGATCATCCACATTATACAGCGTGGATTTATTCTGGATGGGCAGGATGGCATCAGTATGCCCATCGGAATGCATGGATACCGTCTGGAAGTGGAAGCGCATATCATTACAGCTTCTGCTGCAACTGTCGATAATTTGCGCCAATGTGTTGGCTCTGCAGGAGTGGATGTTGTCCAATTCGTCCTCAACCCTCTGGCTTCCGCAGATGTCGTATTAACCGAAAATGACCGCCAGATGGGCGTGGCAGTCTGTGATATTGGCGGAGGTACAACTGATCTGGCCTTATATGTGGATGGGAATGTCTGGCACACCATGGTTCTAGCGCTCGGGGGTAACCATATCACTGCAGATATCGCTCACGGGCTTCGCCTCCCCCTGGTCCAGGCAGAACAAGCCAAAATTGATTATGGCTATGCGATCCGCGCAGAGGTGGGCATCGAAGAGCATTTCTCGATACAACCCTTCGGTGAGGATAAACCCGTAGAGATCAGCCGCAAGGATATGGCGCATATTATTGAAGCCCGTGTCGAAGAAATATTCAATCTTGCTCTCCAGGAGATCAAACGTTCCGGTTACGATGGCCTCTTACCTGCCGGGATGGTTCTAACAGGTGGCACCAGCATGTTACCAGGGATCCGCCAAATGGCATCCAATCTTCTTGGAATGCCTGTCAGGCTGGCCAAGCCTGAAAACTTATTGGGGTTGGTGGATAAATTATCGTCGCCAGCTTACTCAACCAGTGTTGGCCTTTTATATTGGGCAGCAGATCTTCAAGATGAAATGCTGCCTCCCGTACGCGGCCGGCCGCTCTTCCAACTACGGAAAGGAGATAACAGCATTGATCTGGATAAGCTCAAGGACTGGTTCAAGCGTTTGTTACCCTAAAAATAGGGTGAGACAGAATTAGCACAATTATGGTTAGCGATTTGATGCTTGTTATGTACAATAAAGATAAAAATTAAAACAAGAAAACCGTTTTCGAGAAAGAATTGGAGGTACAACATGGAAGCAAAGAATAATCAAAGTGAAACATTTGCAAGGATCAAGGTCATCGGTGTTGGTGGAGGCGGTACCAATGCCGTCAATCGGATGATCGAAGAAGGCATCCAGGGCGTTGAGTTCATCGCCGTTAACACAGATGCCCAGGCGCTGCTGCTCTCCAAAGCGCAAACCCGTGTCCGCATCGGTGATAAATTGACCCGCGGGCTCGGCGCAGGAGGCAACCCCGAAGTGGGTCGCAAGTCAGCTGAGGAATCCGCTGAAGACCTCTACAATGTCCTCAAAGGCGCAGATATGGTCTTCATCACTGCCGGACTAGGTGGCGGTACTGGCACAGGCGCAGCCCCGATCGTGGCTCAAGTCGCCCGGGATATCGGTGCTCTGACCATTGGTGTGGTCACCCGCCCCTTCTCATTCGAAGGTGGCAAACGCATGAGTTCCGCAGAAGAAGGCATGGCAAAACTTAAAGAACATGCCGACACCCTGATCGTCATTCCCAATGACCGCCTGCTGCAAATTGTGGACAAGCGCGCCAGTCTTCAGGATTCTTTCAAATTAGCGGATGATGTCCTGCGCCAGGGCATCCAGGGTATCTCGGAACTGATCACTGTTCCCGGTCTCATCAACCTTGACTTTGCAGATGTACGCACCATCATGTCGGAAGGTGGAGCTGCTTTGATGGCAGTCGGTCGGGCTTCCGGTGAAGATCGTGCCCGGGCTGCCGCTGAGCAAGCCATCTCTAGCCAGTTACTAGACATCACCATTGATGGAGCGCGTGGTGTTCTCTTCAATGTCACTGGTGGTCCCAACCTGACTTTGTATGAAGTCAACCAGGCTGCCGCCCTCATCCGTGAAACTTCACACCCGGATGTCAATATGATCTTCGGCGCCGTTGTTGACCCGGACATGGGTGATGACATCCGTATTACTGTCATCGCCACCGGATTTGAACGCAGCGCCATGCCTCGCCGGATCACCACCACCGCTGCCAACCGTTCAGCCGGAAACACCCTGGACGAGCATTTTGATGGTGCCAACGTGAGCGTGTCAGCGAATAACCGTTCCAACTCAGAGTTCAGACCACAGACCTTCAATACCGATGATCTGGACATTCCGACATTTTTACGGAATCGCAAATAAGTTGATGTTGTATCTTCTCCATGGATCGGGGAAGATAATGGATGATTTTCGAAAACGAGTAGATCTTTCTTTATAAGTTTACTGACCTGAAATCGGGGGTGCAGTGAATATGAAGGCGGACGGGTACTTTGTACTCGTCTGCCTTGCATTTCCGGTCGTGTTATTTTTTAATTGACATTGGATCGATCAGAGCCAACAAGCTGTCATTTTCAGGAAGATCGCTCATCGAGTGCCCATAATGCACGAAACGTACCATGCCCTCTTTATCTATCAATACCTGGGCTGGCATTCGGCCAAATTTGAAAAGTTTGATCTCCTGCCCGTATAACTTTAAGACACGACGAGTCTGGTCGGGCAGACCAATAAAAGGCAGGTCATTTTCAAGCCAATATTTTTTAAAGGCTGCTGCATTATCGGGACCTAGCACCAATATGGTCGTATCCCGTTCGATGAATTTTACCTGGTCCTGGCGCAACTGCGCCATGTGCGCGCGGCAGAACGGTCAGATAAAGCCGCGGTTGAACACCAAGAGGACATGCGCCTTTCCGACCTGGTCTGAAAGGCGGACCATCTTGCCATTGAAATCAGCTAGCTCAAAATCCGGTGCGGGTGTGTTGAGAGCGATCTGGGGCATAATTTCCTTTCAGTTCAAGACCCTAAAGGTTTTCCTGGAAAAAATGAGTGATCGACAGCGTGAATTTCCGGTTTAACGATTGAATTTTTCCGCCAGAGAAACCTTTAGGGTCTGAGTAGTAATACTTCATATCAATAACTTCAACATCAGGCAATATTCTCTCCCGGCGAGCTATCCAAGGTAGGACCAGCCACCTTGATGATGCGCTGGTAAGCCAGCCAGAGGGCATAGCTCATGATCAAAGCGCTGAAAATTCCCGGTGCCCAGGCTCCAAATTGCTGGAGCAAAAAGCCGCCAATGGTGGGAGAAATAACCCTGGTAGCGCTTTCGAGCGAAACCGAGATCCCCAGCATGCCTCCAATTTCATCCACATCGACCGCCTTGCTGATCGAGCTGTTGATGACCGTATTGAGCACCCCTCCCGCCAGAGCCAGGGGCAGCATCACGATCAACAAGACAACCAGGTTCGGCGTAAAAGCCCAGCCCACCAAACCCAGCGTCATCAGCCACAGACCTGTGATGATCAACTGGTTTTCGGTGTACCTCTTGGTCAGCAGACCAATGCCAACACCCTGCACCAGGATGGACAGGACACCCACATATGCCAGGACATACCCGACGGTCTGGGGAGTCAGATCGAGTTTGTATTGGGCGTACAGGGCGAAAATGGTCTGGAAGGTGGCAAAAGCCATCCCAAAGAAAAAGCGCACGATCAGCAGGGGACCCACGATCGGTCGTTTAAGGGCTTTCAGCAGAGCCTCGAGCGTGAAGCCGGGTCGCTTTAATTCTTTAGCTGCATCCTGACGTTTTTGAGTAAGGGATTCGGGCAGCCAGAAATAGATAGATATGACATTCAAGAATGCCAGCCCAGCCGCCACAAAAGCAGGCACGTTATAACCCCAGGTGCTCAAAAATCCTCCCGCGGCTGGTCCGATGATAAATCCCAGCCCGAAAGCCGCGCCGATCAGACCCATGCCTTTGGCACGATCCTTTTTGTCAGTCACATCGCTAATATAAGCCTGGGCAACCGAGATGTTTCCCCCGGTGAGGCCATCCAGGATGCGGCTGAAGAACAGGACGCCCAGTATGGCAAGGTTGGCGGATGGCAGCGAAAGCCAGGCTGCTAGCGCTTTTCCGATCGGGGCTGCAAACCCCAGCAGCAAAAAGCCCAGCAGGGTCCCGATCACGCTGATCAGCAGAATGGGACGGCGTCCAAATTTATCCGACAGGCGCCCCAGCAACGGAGCACCAAAAAGGGAGGCGGCGGCATAGGATGCCACCAGTAAACCGACCAGCGTCGCCGAGGCGCCAAAGCTCTCGGCGTAATAGGGTAGCAAGGGCAGTATCAGGCTGAAACCCAGCAGATCAACAAAAACGACGATGAAGATAGGCACCAGGGGTTTATTTTTCATGGTCTCATTTTATCCTGAATAGTAGGGGCGACCGCCGGATGTTCAGCGAGGTCTTCGCGGGAGAGAGAAAGAGAGGAAAAAAAGCCTGCCCCTCTTCAAACCTAATTAGAAACATTGCACTTTAATAAATGAAAAAATGTGATTAATGATCTTCTTGGAAGAGATACAACCTCCCTTTCTTTCCACTGGCTCAAAACGCAACTCTCACACTATCGGCAGGCAGCATCACTATTCCGACCAATCCGAACAGCGAAAGAATGGCGCTCCACCAGAAGGCGGTCTGCAATCCGACTGCATCTCCCGCCATGCCCACCAGGACCATCACCAGGGAGCGCAGCAGAAAGCTCATGGAGATGTAAAGCCCGTTGCTGACAGCCCGGTTCTCCGGGAAATTATCCTGG
>JBDRQK010000424.1:0-2444 GCA_043826315.1 Chloroflexota bacterium | reverse complement strand
GCTCTCCGGGGGGGCAACATACAGATTTCCCGCCATCCAGTAAACCGGTCCATAAGTGGTGTCATCCACGCCATGCCAGGTGCGTTCTTCGATCTGGCAATTGGTTGCCTCGGAAAAGGTAACGCCGGTCAAATCGAAATTCAAAGCTGTTAAATTGATGACCTCATATCCATAATAGAGAGGTGCCGTAGAGGGACCGATCGATTCAGTTCCGGCAGTGAATGCTGTGGCACTATCAACATACAGGTTCTGATCATTATCATGGATCGAGTTGCCACCTGCCAAGGAGACATCACCTGCCTGGTACAACAGGACACCCGCTGCACCCCAATCCCAGGCATTACCATCCAGGTGGAAGCTGTTGCCTGAGACCGTGTTACCCGTCAGGGTGGCGTTTGCACCACGACTGATCTGGATACCATTTTGGGCTGTGACATCCGTTGTACCTGCTCCAGTCACTGTATTGCCCGTGATGGTGGCAGAAGAACCGGCGTTATCAACCACAATGCCACCCTTTTGATAACCTGTGACAATATTATTTTCAATGGTGGCTGTTCCGGTCGTGGTCCAGGCATTGCGACCCACCTGGATGGCAATGCCATTCTGGCAACCGCTGAAGGTTGAATCACGGACATCGGCGACGGTGTTGTCATGGATATAGGCATTGGCACCACCGGAGACAAGAATGCCCGCAGCAATACTGCCGCAAGCTGCAGGTCCGGGTCCGGTGACCGTAAAACCTGTGAATTCCGAGGTCACACCAGCGCCATCAAAACGCACGATGGCAGAGGTCTGATTACTGGAAGCTGGCAGGGTAGCAGGAGCTGCAATAATACTGGAACCTGCGCCATCACCAAACAAGCCTATACTCTTGTTAACGGTAACCTGTTCTGTGTAGGTTCCCGCAGCTACATAAACTGTGCCACCATCAGCTACTTCAGCAACTGCTTTTTGTATAGTAGCAAATGGAGCAGCTTCAGTTCCTGGATTAGAATCGGAACCCGAGTCGTCCACATACATGGTCGATCGAGGGGCAGCAACTATAATATCTCTCCCTGCAGTCGCGCCACGCCAAGCATTGGAGGTAACAACAAATTCTCCATAAGGACCTTCAGACATAGTTCCAAAGAAGTTCCATTTCCCAGCACCACCAGAGTATCCTGGGCCGGTAAGATCCGTGACCAGAGCACCAGTATTATCATAAATGAGGATATCTTTACTGGACATTACTGTTACACCGATCTGTGTTGCTGCTGGTGTGGTCCAGGCTGACCAGTATGTATCAACTATCGGAGTAAAACCGACATCGAGGGTCCAGGTCCCTGCCACATCTGTTAAGGTGTGAGTTGTGTTTACTGGCTCAGCAGTAGTTTCACCTGACCAGTAAACAATTTTTGTTCCATCTGAATTAGATACCGGTTCATATTCTTTATAACCTGTAGTGTTAGTTATGTTAGTAAGAATAGATCCATCCCAAGTGAATAAATCAGCTTCACCAGAGATAATATCCCAGAACACTATTGCATTTTTGCTTCCCCCGAGAAAATCTGCATTATTTGCATCCTTACCCGATTCTGGTTCATAGATATATGAACTAGAGCCACCTAAATCATACCGCATGATCTTATTTGCAGTAGTATTGTGTACTTCTGCAAATCCAATGGCAGTGCCGTCATCGCTCCAGAATGGATTCATATATCCATAGATATCCCCAGACCCTGAGTCGTTTGTTGAAATGATTATCTCCCCCGAACCATCTGTATTCATAAGAACAATTTCGGTTCGGGCTGACCCATCATTCCAACTTTTTTGAGCCAGAATTTTGGTACCATCCGGACTGACTGCTGCCTGCCTATAGAAAGTACCATCAGGAGCGTTCGTTAGATTAGTATAGTAGTAATCCGGATTATCAAACGGGACAACACCAATTGCCCTTGCACCTAGTGATGGCATTGCCAACCCGGCTACAATCGCCAGGAATAGAATTGCGTTGAATAAAAATCGTATCTTACTGGATTGCTCTCTCATTTTTCGTCTCCTCTTATGATCAGGTCGATTAGAATATGTATTGTTCATGAACTAAATATTTCTTGATCAAGAACCCTTTCTTCATCTGTTTTTTTCTATAATTATTCCTCCTTGGTCCAACTAAAACAATTAAAAATCAATATTAATAAAATCTCTCAGCCAGGTCAGTTGAGCCTGTAACCCTGGAATTTGATGGCGATGAATTTTTCGCCATTGGGATGAGACTCATTTCTAACCACATTTCCTCTGGTTACCAGGTTGATCCCACTCCATTCTGTTGGATCGGGTGAAAGGGAGACGCGTATATGGACCTCAGTATCCTTCTGAACGGGTTGTTTGACCACCATCAGGAATCCCTGGGCACTTAGATTGGCAACCCGTGCTTCTTCAACATATTCCTTGCCGAGAGCATCCTT
>JBDRQK010000423.1:0-2141 GCA_043826315.1 Chloroflexota bacterium | reverse complement strand
TGCCAACGGATCGCCATGAAGAGCGCAGCAACCACGGACTGTTCAAGAACTTCCGCAGCGTAGTCACGTATGCCCCCGCCATGATCTCACTGGGTGAGGGATTGTTTGCCAGCACCGCAAATGAACTCGAGAACGTGGTTTTTGGCGTCTGGCTGGACGATTCCCTAAAAACATGGGTCGGACCGCAGGGTTTTGTCGGGGTTTTCAAATTCCTGAATTATTTCAAAGATACCCTTGGGCTGGATATCGCTTTGCTCATCCTGGCAGCCATTGTGATCGGCATATCCGAACTGAGCGCGGAAGGGATGGTGGCCCGCTTTGTGGATAAGCTGGGTAAACCGCGCTCAGTTGCCCTGGGATTGCTCCTCAATAGCCTGTCTGCCCTGCTGCTTCCCATCCTTGGAAAAACCACCAGCGGCGCGCTGATCGGTTTGTCCATGTTCTACATCAGCTTTGAATTCGCACTGGTCAGCCTGATCCCCATGATGACCGAGATCATGCCCGCGACCCGCGCCACCCTGATGGCTTTTAACGTGGCCGCACTATCCCTCGGGCGCGCTACCGGCGCTTTGCTGGCTCCCTACCTGTACGCTTCCGGATTATTCGCTTCAGGCGTCGGGGCGGTCTTCTTCAATATCCTGTCACTCGTCTTTCTCGCAAAATTCATCAAACAAGAGGGACATGCATAAACCTGTATCCTGCCAAAGAATTCTATTTGCCTCAGGATTGCTGGGGACAAGTCTGCTGGCCTGCCGGCCGGTCATGACAATCAGCTGGGTCGAGATCCTGATCCTGTTCGTCCTGGCAGCCTTCCTGTTTGGTCCACCTCTCTACCGCCTTTTCACCTGGTGGCAGAAATCCAGGTCGGATCAGAAGGACAAGGAGGACCGTAAGAAATGATCCACCTGGCAGTAGTATAATTTTCTTGTCCCCGGAGAAAGTATGTTCCCGACCCGTTCCATCCAGAAAATGCTCGCAACTGTCCCACCGGATCTGCAGGAGATCGTCCTTGAGCTGCGCAACCTGGTGGCTGAAGTCGCACCGGGTGTCACCGAAAAGATCCACGCCAAAGGCTTCAGCTATTTCTTCAAAGAGCGCGGTGGACCCGTCAGCGCCGGGGTTTGCCAGATCAGCATCCACGCTGACCACGTCCGGCTCGGTTTCATCCACGGTGCTTTCCTACCCGATCCCGCCGGGCTGTTGGTCGGGGAACCAAAATACAAAAAGCACCTCCGCATCTATTCCTACACCGGCGCCGATTGGGACTACTGCAAAACCCTGATCGCGGCTTCTGCCGCCTTCGACCCTCACAGCCTCAAACCTTGATCCCCCGGGTTTCAAAAAGCCGGGGGTTGGGAAAAAACCCGGCTTCCCGATATACGCTCATGCTATAATTAATTCACAATTCCTGAATCAAAAGACGGTCATCCCATGCTCATCCACTCTGCCACCCAGTTATTGACATTAACCGAGAACCCCCAGCGCGGCCGTGACCTGGGTCAGTTGGGTATCATCCAGAACGGCGCTGTGCTCGTTCGTGACGAGAAGATCGTTGCCATTGGCACCACCGAGGAACTGCGCCAGGCCTACCCGGGCGAGCCGACCCTGGATGCCTCCGGCTGCGTAGTCATGCCCGGATTTGTCGATCCACACACGCATGTCATCTGGGGCGGTGACCGGGCTGCCGAGTTCGAGATGCGCCTGGAAGGCAGGCACTATCTCGACATCCTGGCGGCTGGCGGCGGCATCATCTCCACCGTGCACGCCACCCGCAGCGCCTCCATCGAGTCACTCATGTCCCAGACCCGGGCGCGCCTGTTGCGCATGTTCGCCACCGGAACCACCACCGCTGAAGCCAAGACCGGTTACGGTCTGCAGACCGCCACTGAATTGCGTCTGCTCAAAGCCCTGCTGGCCCTGGATGACGAAGGTCCCATTGAACTGGCCATCACCTTCCTGGGTGCGCATGCCATCGCCGCCGAGTACAAGGACGACCCGCAGGGTTATACCGACCTGGTGACCAATACCATGCTGCCCATTTTGCAGCAATGGTGGCAGACCCACGCCCCCAAACGGAGGAACCCGCCCTTTGTGGATGTCTTCTGCGAGAACAAGGCTTTCGACCTGGCCCAATCCCGCCA
>JBDRQK010000422.1:0-7636 GCA_043826315.1 Chloroflexota bacterium | reverse complement strand
ATACTCCTCGACGGATGGATGCGGTCGGGGGGACTATATTGTAAGATTAATTACGGTCTGAATTAGACCTCACGGTCGGCCGGTTACCAATCCTGGGAACGGAAGACCATAATCAAAAGGAGAAATCTCATGTTGTGGACCATCATCGTAATTCTATTTATCCTGTGGTTGTTTGGCTTTTTTGGTTCCAGAGTCATCCCCAGCTTTCCAAAAACCGGTAATGCTATTCACACCCTGCTGGTGATCGTGATCATCCTGGTGATCTTAAACCTGTTGCATATTATTTAGATCCGCTTTTTATCAAAAATTGGAAAGACAGCCTGCCTGGATGCCTTTCCAATTTTTATCCAGGCTGAAGAATGACAACTCATTCCCCTTCGCAATCCTATGACTGGACATTCCGGAGAGTCATGGGGGCAACCCTTGTCCTGTTTTTTGTCGCGCTCGGGTTCTGGCTGATCTACCGTTTTTACCAGGTTGCTTTCATCCTGTTCATCTCCATTGTTATGGGAACGGTCATCAGACCGGCCATTACCTGGTTACAACATAAGGGACTCCCCCGGCTGGGGGGAATCATCCTGGTTTATATCCTGCTTTTCGCCTTGCTGGTTGGTTTTATGCTTTTGTTATTTCCATTGATCGTGGAGCAAGGCACAAAACTGTTCGAGACATTTCCGGTTTATTACCTGGATTTGCGTCAATGGTTGGTCACTTCTTCCAACCACCTGTTTGCACGTCTGGGAAGTTTTCTTCCTTGGTCAGCTTCAAATGCACAATCCGTCCAACAGACCGGAGAGCAGGTGTTGGCTTCAGCTGAGCAAGCCCTGGGTTACATTACCCAGGTGATCAACGCCATATTTATTTCGATAACAGTGCTGGTATTGACTTTTCGCTGGGCTTTGGATGGTCCGCGCCTGATTCAGTCCTTACTAACGCTGGCTCCACAGAATAAACGCGAAGATATCCAGGACCTGTTTACTGCGATGGAAAGCAAAGTTGGTTTCTATATTGCCGGACAGGGGGTGTTATGCCTGATAATCGGTTTTATTTCGTTGATCTCTTACATTCTGATCGGCCTCCCGAACGCACTACTCCTGGCAATCCTTGCGGGAGTGCTGGAAGCTGTCCCGATGGTTGGTCCACTTCTTGGTGCCATTCCAGCCGCAGCAGTGGCTTTGTCCATCGCACCATCCAAGCTGATATGGGTGATCGTTTCAACGGTAATTATTCAACAATTGGAAAACAGTTTTCTGGTGCCACGCGTTATGCGCAAGGCTGTAGGTGTCAACCCATTTGTTTCCTTGCTGGCAATTTTTGCCTTCAGTTCGATCTTCGGGATTGCCGGGGCACTCATGGCAATCCCCATGGCAGCCATCATCCAAATTTTACTCAACCGCTTTTTATTTAAATTGGAAGAAGCAGAACCCGATATCTCGGACAAGCGCGATCAAGCCAACCTGTTGCGTTACAAAACCCAGGACCTGGCGCAAGACCTGCGTAAACAAGCAAGACTTAAAAAACAGGGATCTGACCAGGTGGTAAGGCAGATCGACAAGGCAATGGATGAGATCGAATCCATTGCCACCGACCTGGATATGCTATTATCACAGGTTCATCCTTCAGGTTTAGAATGAACAAGCAATTGTTGAAATTCGGTGCGGCGGTCATGACCACCTTTCTGGGGCTGTTGGTCCTGTGGCAATTTCGCAGCGTGGTCATTTATGTATTGATCTCTCTCATGCTGGCTGCAACCATGCGCCCTTTTGTGACCCTCCTGGCTGGAAAAAAGTTCCTGGTTCGCCTGACCAGGATATTCCTTTATCTTGTCATCCTGGGTGGACTGGGATTCTTGATCTTCCTGAGTGTTGAAAAAGCCATCAACGAGATTCAACTTCTAATAAAAACCTTATCCATCCAGGACAAATGGATACTGCCAGCCTGGTTGCAAGGCAGTTCTTTTCAAAAGAATCTTATCGTCCGCCTGCCTGCTCCCAGCCAACTTCTCGAAGCCATCACCGGTGATCAGGGTCAGCTGGTACTACCGGCCATTCTTGGTTTTTCTCAAGGTTTCGGAAGTATTGTAAGCGGGATACTGATCATCCTGTTCTTGAGTATTTATTGGAGCATCAATCAAATTCATTTTGAAAGGCTTTGGCTTTCATTGCTTCCATCAGATCAACGCAAGAAAGCTCGGGGTGCCTGGAGGGTGATCGAATCTGACATCGGTGTTTACCTGCGCAGTGAGGTCATCCAAAGCCTGTTGGCAGGGATAATTTTAGGGCTCGGGGTTTGGATGCTTGGGTCTCCATACCCGGCCTTCCTGGCACTGGCTGGTGCAATTGCCTGTCTGGTACCCGTGGTTGGAATCGTCCTGATCGTCATTTCAGTGTTACTGGTGGGATTAATGACCAGTGTGGCACTTGGGATCACAACCGCTCTGTTTGCATTGATCCTTTTTATTTCATTGGACTTGATCGTGAAAAACCGGATCTTCAAACTGAGATGGGACAACTCCATACTGACCGTTGTGCTGTTGATCGCTCTGGCGGATGTTATTGGTGTTGTCGGCTTGTTGTTGGCACCACCATTATCGGTGGTCTGCCAGATCCTGTGGAGTCGCCTGGTAATTCGCCGTTCGGTTCCAGGCGCAGCAACCCACCTTTCTGATCTCAAAGAACGCCAGGCAAGATTGTGGGATAACATAAAAGCAATGGACGAACCTCCCTTGCCCCTGGTAACCAGCAGCATGGAGCGACTTGCCAGCCTGATAGAGAAAGCTGAACCCATACTCCTTGCTGCTCAAACGGTTAATACGTCGGAACCATTATTACTCGTTTCATCCCAGACCGGGTTGGATAAGTAGCATGGGTACACCAAATACCGAAAACATCCTGGTACGATTTTGGCAGGGAAGCGTAAGCAGATTTCACCGGTTGGATGAATGGACCCGTGGCTGGTTGGGGATGTTGGTAGGTGCAGGCAGGGAAACCTTGAAGCCCGAATCAAGTATATCCGCAGCTGCGATCGCCTACTTTTCCATCTTTTCCCTTTTTCCTCTTACCCTGTTAAGTATCACGATCGCCAGTTTGAGACTTGGTTCGTTGTTGGATTACCACTCGATAGTAAATAGATTGGAATTCTTCGCTCCAGCGTTAGGTCTCTTGTTGGGGAAGAATTTTGACGACATCATCCTGGCGCGTGGACCCATAACCATCATTGCTTTCATTGGATTGATCTGGTCAGCCTCCACCATATTCTTTACATTCACCCAAACCCTGCATAGGATCTGGAATAACAAGCGCAGGCGGTCTGTCTGGAAGCGGCGCGGCCTGTCAATCCTGTTCGTACTGATCTTTGTTGGTCCGATCCTCTTCCTGGCTTCGATTGCCAGCAGCTTGTTGACAAATTTGATGACCTGGGTACCGGAGAATTCTTTGCAGATCATAGCGGGAACAGGCATTATTGTCTCCATTTTGCTGGATATTTCATTATTCATGGCGATCTATATGGTGCTCCCGCATGGTTCTGCCACCTGGCACGAGATACTCCCTGGAGCAATCGCCGCCGGATTGTTGTGGGAAATGGCCAAGAAAGCTTTTTTGATCTTTGTAACCGCTTATATTTCCATCTCGAATCTGGTCTATGGATCTGTAACTGCTATTATCGCTTTCTTGTTGTGGGCTTATCTGAGTGGTCTGATTTTTGTGTTTGGTGCTTCTTTAAGTGTGTTGTATTACCAGCGATCACAAAAAACTCAAGAAAGTGTTTCCTAAAAGTCAGGTTTAATATCGGATTCAATTTCTTTACAAATTTCCGATCTTATTCCGGTCAAAGGATGTAATTAGCGCTAGGCTTGGCTGCAAATTCATATTTGACCAGTTCTCCCCCAACTGGCGGAGGAAAAAACTCCCCGACCGATGGATGTGGTCGGGGAGTTTTTTATTGTAATATGTAAAACAGAAAAGTTTGCCTTCAAGTTATTAATTTTTTCCTGAGGGTTTTGGCCTTCAGCGCGGTCATTAGTTACCGCTTGGGTCGCTGTAAGAAACATCTTTGTTGAGTGGATTTGATCAAAAATGAAGATTTGTTGTCCCTTATTGGATACCCTGCGATCGTTCTGCAGTCGGTGTGAAGTTTTGGGCAAAAATTCTACAGACCGGCTGCCGTCAGTGCCGGTCACCTCTGTTAGAACGAATTTGGAGGAAAAGCACATGAAAAAGCGAGAATATATCAGTTTGGAAGACGCCAGACACATCGGGGAATCCCTGTATGTCGATTGGGATCAGGTTGACATCGTACAATTTCGCTGGGAACTCACAGGAATCCATCGCTCCGCTGCCAAAGCTCCTGCATCAGGTCCACATTTTGTGAAAGTTATCTTGACACATATCAAGGATTTTCCGGATTATTTCTCCCGGCTGGCAAAACTGAGAGATGAATTTAATGACCACCAGGTTATGAGCAGGTAACATAAGGGTTGGAATAATATTTTTTCAGGTAGTAGATACTCAGTCGGAAAGGATTTTACTGTGTTACATTAATTTCCTTCCACACAGCGAAATAACCTCCCATACTGAAGTATCTTTTATTCCAGAAACTTGGCAAGGAGGATAATCCAACCAAAAGCAGGGAAATCTGGGGGTATTTGAGACCAATTTTAATCCGAAATATTAGAATTTTGAAAAATCCTTCTGACAATAGTAGACAAGATCCAACTGCGCTGAAGTAAAATAGAATTGAAATTTCCAGTTGATCTGGGGCTGATATTAATTTTCATGCTACGGAGGCACTATGAATCTTGAAAAATACACTCAGAAATCCCAGGAAGCCTTGCTGGTTGCTCAACGATTGGCCCAGGATTACCAGCATCAACTTGTTGAACCCATTCACTTGCTGTTGGCGCTCGTTCAACAGGAAGATGGGATCGTTCGTGCCATCATCACAAAAGTATCTGGCGGAACGCAAGCCATCCAGGATGAATTAAGCAGCGAGCTTGCCAAAAGGTCAAAGGTCCAGGGTGCCAACCTGGAAGTCAGCCTTTCGGGACAGACTGCTGAAGTCCTAAAAGCGGCTGAACGTTACGCTAAAGGTATGCAGGATGATTATGTTTCCACCGAGCATCTACTTCTGGGTCTGGCGGACAGCATTGAAAAGAATCGCCTGGACCAGTTTGGACTGACTAAGGACTCCATCCTGTCTGCCTTGAAACAAGTACGTGGTACCCAACGCATCACGTCGCAGAACCCCGAAGGAACTTTTCAATCTCTTGAAAAATACGGCAGGGATCTGACCGCAATGGCTCGCCAGGGAAAATTGGACCCGGTCATCGGGCGTGATGAGGAGATCCGCCGTACGATCCAGATCCTTTCCCGCCGCACAAAGAATAACCCGGCTCTGATCGGTGAACCGGGGGTCGGTAAGACTGCCATTGTTGAGGGGTTGGCATTGCGTATCATTAACGGGGATGTCCCCGAAGGGCTTAAGCATAAACGACTGGTCCAGTTGGATATGGGTGCCCTGGTGGCAGGTGCCAAGTACCGTGGTGAGTTTGAAGAACGTTTGAAAGCTGTCTTGAAGGAAATTACAGATTCTGAAGGGGAGATCATCTTATTTCTGGATGAAATGCACACAGTTGTTGGAGCCGGAGCAGCAGAGGGTTCCATGGACGCCGGCAACATGCTTAAACCCATGCTGGCGCGCGGCGAATTACACCTGATTGGAGCCACCACTTTGAACGAGTACCATAAATATATCGAGAAAGACCCTGCCTTGGAGCGCCGCTTCCAACCGGTTGTGGTGGAAGAGCCATCCGTGGAAGATACGGTCAGCATCCTGCGCGGTCTCAAGGAACGTTACGAAGTGCACCACGGCGTACGCATCACAGATGCGGCGGTATTGGCTGCCGCAACGCTATCTCAGCGTTATATCAGCGATCGTTTCCTGCCAGACAAAGCCATCGATTTGATCGATGAAGCCGCGGCACGTTTGCGTACCGAGATCGATTCAAAGCCACAAGCACTGGATGAGGTCGACCGGCACGTCATGCAGCTTGAGATCGAGCGTCAAGCGCTGAGCTCGGAGCATGATAAAGCATCCAAAGAGAGATTAACTAATATCGAAAAAGACCTGGCAGACCTGAAAGAACAATCTCTCGAACTACAGGTACGCTGGCAGACCGAAAAACAAGCCATTGCTGAACTGCGTACAACCAAAGAGAAGATTGAACAGACA
The DNA here is from genome assembly GCA_043826315.1 of Chloroflexota bacterium. Taxonomy (GTDB): domain Bacteria; phylum Chloroflexota; class Anaerolineae; order Anaerolineales; family Villigracilaceae; genus UBA12087. The sequence goes on along the minus strand of JBDRQK010000422.1, from coordinate 1,405 downwards.
CGCCTGGAGATCGAACGCTCTGAACGACAGGCAGACCTGGAGAAGGTCGCCCGTTTACGTTATGGAACCCTGCCGGTATTGGAAAAGGAACTGGCCGAGGGGGAACATCGTATGAAGGATCTGCAAACCCAGGGAGGCGCTTTGCTGAAAGAGGAAGTGGATGCCGAGGAGATCGCTCAGATCGTTTCCCGCTGGACTCATATTCCGGTATCGAAACTCCTGGAAGGTGAGACTCAGAAACTGCTCCATATGGAAGACCGGCTGCGGGAAAGAGTAGTTGGACAGGAAGATGCCCTGAAGGCTGTGTCAAATGCTCTACGCCGGGCGCGCGCCGGGCTGCAAGACTCAAACAGACCACTTGGTTCATTTATTTTCTTAGGACCAACCGGTGTCGGCAAGACAGAATTGGCACGTGCCCTGGCGGAGTTTATGTTCGATGATGAGCGTGCCATGATACGTATTGATATGAGCGAATACCAGGAGAAACACACCGTCAGTCGCCTGATCGGTGCGCCTCCAGGGTATGTCGGCTACGAGGAAGGCGGCCAGTTGACCGAACTGGTCAGACGCCGCCCGTACTGCGTGGTATTGTTCGACGAGATTGAGAAAGCTCATCCCGATGTATTCAATGTACTCCTTCAATTACTGGATGATGGCCGACTGACAGATGGTCAGGGCCGTACGGTGGATTTTCGAAATACGCTGGTCATCATGACATCCAATCTTGGCAGTGAGCTGTGGTTAGGCGACAAGGATGTTGATATTACCCGCAAGAATATAACGCAAGTTTTACGGGCTCATTTCAAGCCTGAGTTCCTGAATCGTATCGACGAGATCATTACCTTCCATGCACTCAGCCGCGATGATCTGGTTCAGGTCGTGGAGATCCAACTCCGCCATGTTTCTGCCCTGCTGGCGGAGCGCGGCTACCGGTTGGAGATCAGCCCGGAAGCACGCATCTACCTGGCTGAAGTTGGTTATGATGCCGATTACGGTGCACGTCCGCTTAAACGGGCCATCCAACGTGAACTTCAAGATCCATTGGCTGTGAAAATTCTGAGTGGTGAGTTTCATGAAGGTGTAACAATTCGCGTGGAACTCGGAAAAGGGAAGCTGGAATTCATATCTCAGGGATCTGACCCATCCCCGGTTGCATGATCTCTTTCCCGTATAGGAAGAAAACATCCCCCGACCAATGGATGCGGCCGGGGGATGGAACAATACTGTAAGAGAAAATAATTAATAAATAGTGTTTACCGATGGAGTTCCCCGTGTCCAAAACTAGACATCAAATCGTAATGATCAGCACTTCATCTCATCAAGTCTACGAAGCACTCATGGATGAGGAGATTCACACCAGCTTCACAGCCAGTGCTGCGCAGATCAGCCGCAAGGTGGGAGGGGT
>JBDRQK010000421.1:0-2640 GCA_043826315.1 Chloroflexota bacterium | reverse complement strand
CAGTCTGGTCCAGCGGGCAGGCAAGATGAGAAAGAATACAGCCCCGGCTGTCAGGATCAGGATGCTGGTCAGTTGATAAGGCTCCAGCCCTTGAAATTCATCGTCCATGATGACATACGGGATCGTCAGGGTATACACAAGGAAAGATAACAGCGACCAATCTTTCCGGGCGAGCAACAGGAGCGGTTTTGAAAATGCCAGCAGGATCATCAAAATCAAGGCGGCGATCACTACATAAACCAGGTTAAACCACGTATACATAACCAGCCGTATGGGGATCGAATCCGGCCAAAAGCTGTCCCAGAAGGGTCGAAGTACGATCAAAGTTATTGCTTGAGAGATTAGATTTAAGCCATAAGCGAAGAAGAACAGGATCAGGCCCAGGGATGGCAGCGTCCAGATGGGGAACTCTTTCACCAGGCCGGTTATCCATACAATGACCAGCAGTCCAAGAAGGACAATCCCAATCCCGCATATCAGGCTGTATAAATTACCTTTTGGAAACAGGTCCAGAGCCACCCCCAGTATGGGAATGGAGAAGGGGAGGAACGCGGCAGCCAACTGCCAAAACTTGAAGGGTCCATCTGGCAGGTGGGCACCAGGTTGAAGTTTCATAATCATACCCTTCCTTTCACTCAAATGTGCCTGTAAGCATGCGTCCGGGAAATCGCGCAGCTCGCGCCAGGCCAGTCGAATGACAAATAACCTGCCTCTTGCCTGAGCCTGTTCCACCGACATTCGAACTGCATAAAGCAGCTCTTCGCCAAATTCGTCTTGATATCGGACTGGAAATAGTGCCAGCAGTGCCCTGTAAATCGAGATGATCCAGTGAATGTGCATGTTTCCTCCCAATCTGATCTATGCGGCCGGCTTGGGAAGGTAATGCTGGGCGATGCGGCTCATCCGGAGCAGGCGTTCGGCTTCCTCATGGAGCAGGTTAAGACCATGTGGTGTCAGCTCGTACACCTTGCGCGGCAGGCCGGGGGCTACCTGTTGCCCGGACGGTACGCGCCGGATATATCCCTGTTCCTCCAAGCGGCTCAAAGCCCCGTACAAGGTGCTAGTGCTTAAGGGCAAGGTTTCGTGGCTCATGGCTTCGACATCTTTTAAGATTGCATACCCATGTTTTTGTCCCGAAGCCAGGCTGAGCAGGATAAAGAAAACCGGCTCAGATACCGACAGGGGAGGTGTCGCAGAGTTGGTCATGTTTATACTTTCTTGTATGATATATCGTTATACGGAGTATATTGTATCATAAATTTCCCAGACCCGCCTGGCGAAGCGCGTCGGATTATCGGGAAGTTGGAGTTTCATTCGAAAAAGACCAGCAGGGTTACAATTATCAGAATCGCGATAGATGCAGCGATGTAGATTTGGGATGTATACAAGTGACCCTTTTTTTTTGAATAAATCATAACCCTGTGACTACTCGCTGAACAAAAGCCAAAACAGCTGCAATGAAGAAAAGGATGACCGCCGAGATCGTCCACCCGCTGCCAGCCTGGGCTGCGATGCCGATCATCCCTCCCATTCCCGCAAAATAGAGCATCACATAACTGATAACCATCCATTGCGTCTGGCGGAAGTCATACTTAAGGATGTAATCCACCAGGAAGAGCACCATCAACCAAGCAAGCATTATTACGAGCTGAACATAGTATGGAAATGGGCGGTTGAACTCGGGAGCCTTAATGAGAAGGTAACCAAGCGGGAAGGCCATGAGCAGGATGGGAATTCCGATCCAATGCCCGGGTTGAAGTTTGAATATCATGCGGGAGGAAAATGTGATGATGCTCGAGATAAAAACAACATGAGCAACGATCGCACCAAGCAAATCCATCTTTTCTTTCATGAAAGCGACTCCATTGGAACGAATCAACTGTGGGTGTGTTTCGGGATGTTGCCGAACAACGTACTTCACTCGCCGGGCAGAGCTGGCTAGGCAACTATCTCAGCATAGCACGAAACTTTACGAGGTATTGTAGCGCACCCATGTCGAAGGCGGTCGGGTGGAGTCGGTGTTGGGCGGAACTGTCAATTACGCTGCCACAATGAGCTATAAATCCGCTTGATAATTTGCAACGGTTTGACCACATTGAGGACAGGTTTCATCCCACCAGGAATGAGGCGTGCCGCAATTCGCACAGCGCCATCGCTCATCTTGTACTTCCAGCCATTTCGCTACACCATTACAGCGGATCTTTTCCATATTCTTCAATACCCCTTGATGATACGGCCATTGTGCATCCATCATAAATTTTTGCATCTTCTCGCAGGTACTTAAGTCGGCGCACTCATAACAAAACGCATAACCCTTGCGGCGGGCACAAGCCCTGATATCGCAGGTTGCACAATATTCGGCTGGCTGCTCGCTTTTACAGCCATAGCATGGATTGGTCCCTGTCCCCGCCTTTGTCTCCAACATTACCGGGCAGGCACCGCAATACAAACCACAATATCCATCCAATATAAAATCCATGAGCGATTCTCTCCTATTCAGGTTAACGCTAATTCCCTTATATCCCCCGCAACCTCTTGCAATGAAAACATCATGGCTTGGAGATTGGCGGAGTCATGCAGCAGTCGACGCGCCCACGGCAGCAGGAGTTGTCCAGCCTCGGTCAATTGCAGGCCGGTGCT
>JBDRQK010000420.1:0-5950 GCA_043826315.1 Chloroflexota bacterium | reverse complement strand
TTGATCCGCCGCTTCAACACAGGTTATCAGGACGGCAATTACAGCGTGGTGGCCGGGCATGTGGACACCGGCGAATCGGTTACACAGGCTGCCATTCGAGAAGCCCAAGAAGAGGTTTGCGTGACCCTGCAACCGGAAGATCTTAAAATCGCGCATGTCATGAATCGCAAGGCTGAAGATGAGCGTATTGACTTTTTTATCACGGTCAGGAACTGGGCTGGAGAATTAGTGAACAATGAGCCCCACAAATGCGACCAGCTGCTGTGGGTGACATTTGAAGCTTTGCCACCCAACCTCATTCCATATGTCAGGCAAGGGATCGAAAAGTATCAGGCTGGAATCTTTTACAGTGAGTTTGGCTGGGTGTAGAACCTCGTTCTGCTGGCAGACTCTCAACCTTGATATTTATTACTTCAAGGAATGATCTGGCGTGATTTTATGATGCTGCCAGCGATAATTCTGAGTAACAGGCTAAGATTCTCGCCTGAAACACACGAAACCTCGAGATTGGCGCAATTCCCTTGCCAGGTGGGTCGATCGACCAAGATTTGATTGCGTAGATATTCCAATCGTTCCTTGATCTCATCTTTGGAGATCTTCGAACCGTCCTCTTCGTCCAGGTGTGTGCCAAGCAGGATCATATGGGTGGCATCGTTCATGAGCCCGGCAACACTATCTACCCAGTAATCCAGGTCATGAAAAGTCTCAAGATTCCCCAGGTCATAGGTAAAAAGCAGGACGTCCAGGCGACGGATGGATGATCGGAAGATCTCGATGACTTTTTCAAAAGAAAGACCAGTAGGATCATCATCCGCTTCTTTTTGCCCTGGAGGGATCAGAAATTGCAGGGTTACGATATATTGGGTTGAGCCAAAGGTCTGACTGGTGGTGATATATTCAAATTCCAGATTATTGGTCGGGCGAATCTTATTTAATACTTCCTGCTCAATGGGTTTACCTTTGCTGACCATATCCAGGACCCGCGAAATGGTCGTTTTTCCTGCCGCTCTATTTCCGACAGGCATGACATATCCTGTTAAACTATGGGTTACGGGTGTGTTCATGGTTGGAGGGAAGTTCCGTGAAGTCGAAAATAATAATTAGTGACATGGTGAACAGGGATCTCGTGAGGATCCTGTTGACAAAATGACGGATACGGTAACGGCATTTCATCCATCCTGGTGCCTGTTCCTCCACAACGGTTTCATTTTGAAAAAACCTATTTCACCTTTGGTTGAGGTTTATTCTATATGAATAGAGTCAGGTTTGCAAGTCAACAAAAATGTCGGTCAACGACTTAACAATACCGCAGAAATGACCATAACGGTTGGGAAAATATGAACTCCTCAGCATGTTAAAATGGAGAAAGGGGAGAAGTTCATTACTGCTTACAGCCTGATAAAATTTCACGCCTGGCGTTTTGTTAGGCCTCGCTCTCATCCTGGGAGCCCTTGCAAAAACAAGCATGGATGTGATACAAACCGGTATGCCTGAATTCAATTTGCGTCCTGCCGTAGCAGGCGACACCCCCGTGATCCGAGATCTGATCCATCGCGTTGGCATCAACCCGATGGACCTGGATTGGCGGCATTTTATCGTTGCTGAATCGTCTGGCAGTCACTTCCTGGGTTGTGGTCAACTCAAGCAGCACAGGGATGGGTCGCTCGAATTGGCCTCCCTGGTCGTTGAGACTGCCTATCGCGGGCAGGGTGTAGCCCGCGCCATCATTGAACATATCCTGGCACACAGCCCCCGTCCACTTTATCTGATGTGCCGTCCATCGCTCGATCCGTTCTACCAAAAGTTCGGATTCCAGGTCATCCAACTGGAAGCGATGCCCCCTTATTTTCGTCGTATCCGCAGGCTGATAAATGCGCTGGTTTTGCTGACGAAACATACGGTTCCATCTGTCATGCGCCTGGACTGAGCCTCGCATCTGGGAACTTGACTGTAGATCAGGTACAGAAAGGAAAATGATGAAAGCTATTTTCAGGATCATAACTGCCATTATGCTGGTCATTCTCGGAATACTGGTATTAAGTGCTTTGACTCTTGCGATCCTGTTTTCGATCATGGATAAGACCAACGGGAAGATCATATCCTCCGGTCTGGAGCGTACCTACCTGTACTACGTACCCTCCAGTTATGACCCGGCTGCACCCACACCGCTGGTCATCAGCCTGCATGGATTCGTGGAATGGCCTGCACACCAGATGCAGATCAGTGGCTGGAACGACCTGGCTGACGATTATGGTTTTATCGTTGTCTATCCTTCCGGTACTAAATTTCCGCGGCGCTGGCAGGCTGGTTCCCGGGTTGTGGACTCAACTGACCCGCTGCTGGATGTTAAATTCATTTCTGACCTGATTGATGATCTGGAGAAGAAATACAACATCGACCCGGCCAGGATCTATGCCAATGGACTGTCCAACGGGGGCGGGATGTCCTATCTGCTGGGCTGCATGCTCTCCGACCGGATCACTGCAATCGGTGGCGTGGCTGGCGCGTATGCCTTCCCGCTCGAAGAGTGTCACCCCTCCCGGCCTGTGCCGATGATCGCTTTTCATGGCACGGCTGATCCGATCGTCTCCTACCATGGTGGTGCCTCGGGGGATGGTCGCTTTGTTTTCCCAGATCTCCCGGAGTGGATGGCAGCCCGCGCAGCCCTGAATGGCTGCGCCGGAGCCCCTCTGGTATTACCCGCCAGTGGTGATGCGGGCGGCATCCGCTATTCCGGCTGCACACAAGCAGCCGATGTGGTCTTTTATACGATTTCGGGTGGTGGGCATTCCTGGCCCGGTGGTGACCCCATGCCAACCTGGATCGTTGGGACCACATCGCAGGACATCAATGCCACCCGGGTGATGTGGGAGTTTTTCAGTCAGTTCTCTATTGGGGATTGAATGGTCAGGATTAAATGGTTGATCCTGTTTATAAAACTTGCCTCAATAAATCTAAAGATGTATATTATCTGAACAGCACAACGCATGTTGGGTTGCTTATACATTCGGATTGATTGATATAATCGTATTGATGAATTTCCATACATAAAAAAGGAATTTAAATGAACAAGATGGTTGTTTCATTTCTTATTCTTCTTTTTCTAATTGGGTGCAGCCCTTCAACAGCAATACCTACTCAAGGAATTCAAAAAACTAAACCAAATCTTACGCAAGGTTTGGTTACCCAACCCCCTCCATTAATAAAAACATTTGCAGCAACATCCTACCCAACCATGGTCCCTTTTCCAGCTTTTCACCTGGATACACTCGCTAAATCGTTACCTGATACCTGTCTCGGTATTGGAAGCAAAGCTTACAGAGAACCTTTTTTTGATTCGACAATTCAATTCCACAAAAGCCCATTAACCGTCTTGGAACATGGTGTCACAATTACAGTCAACAGTAGTTCAGATGAATCGAATGGGGATACTACCAGTCTGGACGCTTTGCTTGTCAATCCTGGCGTTGATGGTATTACACTACGAGAAGCATTGGAAGTTACCAATCACGATCATAACGAATACAGAATTAATTTTGACTCAGCTTTGATCGGGACGACTTTATTTGTGGGTTCTTGGAATCTCACTGAATTACCCCCGCTGGAAGGTGGTTCTGTCATCATCAATGGAGATATCAATGGAGACCTCGAGCCAGATATTTTTTTGGTCAACAAAGTGGCAGAATTGACAGAATCCAATGCTATTTTCGGTCTCCGGATCCATTCTAGTAATAATGTAGTACATGCATTGGGAATCTCAGGTTTTACCGTAGGTGTTTTTTTTGATGCTCCTTCATCTAATCAGGAATATCTAAATAATACGATAAGTTGGATGGTTATTGAAGGGCAAGGAGGCGTAGGCTTATACAGCAGCCATGGCAGTGATGCAGTTATCCCAGAAACCCATAATCGCTGGGAAGGTATACGCATCGTTGGTAATAGAATTACCAGCCATAATGGTAGTGGCATCAGTTTTTCCATGCATTCATCTGCGACCGAAACAATAGAAGACCTGATCATTATGAATAACCAAATTCGAATGGATAATGGGGAAAGCGCTATCTCCCTCTCTCCAGGTTTCGGATCGGAGTCTGATGGCAACCGAATAATGAAGGTGTTGATTGCCAATAATGTCATCGAGGGCAATCCAAAATCTGGAATCGCTCTTACGACTGGTTTCATGGGTGCTGGCAACAACGCAATCCAGCAAGTCCAAATTCTTGGGAACACCATCCGGGGATCATATTCCTTTGAAGAATTTTTACACACCTCTGGAATCCATATTTCGGCGGGATTTTGGATCAATCAAGATGGGAACGAGATTTCGGATATCCTGGTAGCAGACAATTATATTGAGGGAAATTCCGAAATCAGCATTTTGCTTTCTTCCGGCTCAGTTGGTTCCAGCGGGAATTTGGTGGAGCGCGTTCGCGTCAGCAACAACCACATCAAGGTGACTCAATATTCCAGGGAAGATAGGATTCCAATTAATGCCATTGGCATCACTACAGGAGATGGTGCGTCGGATTATTACGACCCTACTTACATGCCAGTCGTCTACCCAAATGATAATATCTTGCGAGAAATATGGTTTTCTGGCAACCTCATTGAAGGACAGGGGGGGTATGGGATCATGGTATCAACTGGTGACCCCGGTTCCGAGCGCAACCATGTCGAAAGCATTTACTTGGTTGGCAATGAATTTCATTCTATCTTTCCTGAAACGGGAATACTTGTAAGTGCAATATCACTAGAGCACGGTGGTATAGGAGATAATGTCATATCTGAGGTGTTCATCCAGCAAAACTCAATCCATTACACAAACTTGAGAGAAGAATTCGATGGCTCGGAATTTGTTTCTGGTGCAATTGTATTATCAGCAGGTAATGGAGCATCTTTCAATCAGACCCGAGATGTCTGGATTGTCGCAAATGAAATCACAGGCTCGGTACCAGGTATCAACCTGGTGGCAGGTTGGGGACAATCCCATTTTCCCCCTTCAATCGGTAATACAATTCAAGGTGTTCACTTATGGTGCAATAGCGTGGCTGAAAACCCAGAATTGCTTGAATCCTTTTTTCCCGGAATAAAAGGGATCAATCTGGGTGGAGGCTGGGGTTTGGCGCAGTATAATCGTATCGTTGGTATTGATATCGGAAAGAATCTAGTTGCTGGCATTGAGGATGATTTTTCGGTATTTGACAATGTTGGCGAAGGAAGTCAAGAAAATTCGGTGCAAATTCCATAAATGAATCCAAGATATATGTTCAGCAAGTGTAGCCCAACTCAAATTGCACCGGATTTTGTTCCGTCAAGATGGTTCACACGAGAAAAGCTGAGAAAAGTCAGAGCGAAAGTAACGGTAGGTACCAAAACGCGAATCCGGTGAATAACCTATTAAACAGATCCATTTCGAAATGTTTCATCTAGGACTTCCAAGATATATGGATTTAGACAAATTTTCGAGAAGTGCTCAGAGGTGTATATGACAGAAGGGAAACGATCTCCGATCATTCAAACTGCCATCATCGGTCTGGTCGGCACCTTTTTGACAACCTGTGGGGGCATCAGCGGTGCTCTCATATCCGGAGCGGCAACCGTCTACCAGGTTCAGCGGCAGAATCAGCAGGTTGCCCTCCCCGCCGTTGGGGGGGAGGAGATCTTTAAGATTGACACGGGCTCCATTTTTATCACCCGCCAGGAAGCCTCAAACCTGGATGCAGACAAATATTACGTGGACCTGGAGCAGTCCTTTGTCCTGCACCGGCCTCTTTCCGGATGGGATGAAATGGAAGAGATCACCGTTCAGGAACAATTGGCAGAGGATCATGTCACTTGCCTGGCAGTCTGTGACCAGGCGGTTTACCGCATTCGCTATGGAGAACCTATCCAGGTTGAATCAACTCGCAGCACCACGGTCAACGGTAAGCTTATCCCTGGTGAGTTTTTG
>JBDRQK010000419.1:0-2506 GCA_043826315.1 Chloroflexota bacterium | reverse complement strand
GTTGAGAGATGTGAATGGATGGCATACAGGTTAGGCTCGAAGATCTCATATAGGTCCCGGAGGGGGTTTTCCCCTTCATCGGAAATGGATATCCGGTTCTTGTGGAAGGTGGTTTCGGCGATCCCTCTGGAAGCTTCTTCGAGCGTATCACCCAGGAAGTACGCCGGGATATGCTTCATGAGCCCGGGACTGACCTTAAAAATACGTCCACCAAACCCGATCGGGCTGGAATCTGCCAGCGCCTGTGTGCAGCGACTTAATTGTACGGCACTGCTCAGTTGTTGTGCGGAAAGGATGACCAGCCGGGGGTGAATGGTTTCAGCCGTCTCTTTCAGTTGCGCCATCGGGACGTTGGCACCCAGGTCGATCACTTTATAACCCTGCCTGCGCAGCAGGAAGGTCAAGCAGGTCCCGGGCAGGCTATGCTCCTCACCGGGCGGGCAGCATACCAAGATGGTTTCCACCCGGTTTGCAGGGGGTATGGAGGATATCAGGCGCGACAGGCGTCGCCGGGCAACCCCGGCTGCGAAGTGTTCCTGTTGTACGCTGACTTTTCCCTGGTACCAGCTTTCTCCAATTTCAAGCATGCCTTTCAGAAAGATCTCATGGCACACAGTTTCCGGGTTGGCGAAGGCGAAAGCCTGGTTGACGACCCGCTCAGCCAGGTTTTCATCAAAGAGAAGGCAGGCTTCCTTCCAGTGACCACGCAGATCGCCCAGTGATGAATCGCTCTCACCCAGGGAAAAATTTGCTTTCTGGATGGATGAGAACAGCCTGTCTTCTTGCAGGGGATCGGTACCATTCCGGATCAGTTCGTTCCACAGGCTTACCGAATTGGAGATGCTGAGGCCTTCGGATCGTTTTGTCATCAGCCATTGGATGGTAGCGATGTCACGCTGCGAGTAGATGCGCTGCCCGCCGGGGGTGCGTTGCGGTGCCGGCAGGTTGTATCGCCGCTCCCAGGCTCGCAGGGAATCTGCGCTCAGCCCGGTTAGACGCATCACTGCTTTGAGATTGAAGGTGTGTGTATTATTCATGAGTATCTTTATCCGATTAAGTATCTATAGTATACACAATGACAATAATTTGTCAAGGGTTTGTCCATATATTGTATGGATATAACTTTAACCCCGGGTTAACAAAATAACTCCCCGCAAGAGGGAGTTATTTTCTATTAAATTGGTTGGTTTATCCCGATCGCCTGCCCGGCCAATGTCTGTCAACCCTTGGAAGGCATCAGGCGGTTTCTTCGATCAGGGTTTAATGACTTCAATGGTAAGTGTCACAGAACAGAGCGTTGTACCGTCTTGAACCAGAGCCCAGGTTTCTGTGTATTTACCTATCGTAGTTGGTACGACTATGTCATCGAGTAAGGTGGAGATTGCACCCGGAGCGATATCATCAGTCAGAAGGACAGTAGTCCCTTTTTTATTAAAATTCTGCCCGCTGATAAACTTATAGCTCACTTTGGTTTTGTCCCATGTTGTCGTCCCGGTGTTTTTAACGATCCAGATAAAGTCAATATATTCTTGACCTGGTGTAAACTTGGAGTTATTGGGAGGTACAAGCGAGACAAATGTACATGCTCCTGTGGTTGTCGCAGTGGGGGTATTGAGCGTGCCTGTGGGAGTAGGTGTGGGGGTATTGAGCGTGCCTGTGGGGGTAAATGTGGTCGTTAAGGAGGGCGTGGAGGTATTGGCCAGTATGGGGGTATGGGCAGGCGTATAGATCGGTAATGCCGCAAGATCGTTCACGGGTGTGGCATAGAAACCCCACACCCAGCAATAGGTGCCGGGATTATCGGGATTTTCAATGAAATAGTAACCCCTGGTCGGGTCCAGGGCGAATACCTCCGCCATGACACCAGGATCCAGCATTCCAACACGTTCGTAAACGACATCCGGTCCCAACCGGCAGTTGGTTTCCTTGCTGACGCTGATCATCGGTTTATCTGAAGTTGGTCGCGGCTTTTTTGTTTCGGTCAGCAAGGGTATTTCGGTGAAGGCCGGGATGGGGGTATCGCTTGGTCGCAAGAGCGCCATCTGGGTCAGAGTTCCCGCCACGGCAGCCTGGGCTGTGTCAACAATGGCTGTCTGCAAGGCGCCCTCCTGGGTTGGAGCCGCCGTTTCAGTTGCCGGACCACAGGCGCTGATCACCAGCAGGATGAGGGCTGTCGATAGAACTAGCATGGTCTTTTTTGTGTTCATAATAATCTCCTTAAAGAGAACGATCTCGCCGATGTCAGGTGGCAGAATGGTCAAGAATAGGGATTGAGTTGGTTGTCATCCACCCCGTATTGAATTAACTAGAATCATACCATAAAAAAGATTACTGCCAGGTCATCCTTGCCAGGATTTACAATCCAGGCCATTACATCATTATTTACGAAAAAAAGAACCTTCAATTTCTTCGATCAGGGTTTGCCTTCATTTGACCTCAATGGTGAACGTCACAGAACAGAACGTTTTTATGGATGGGTAGGTTCGAACCAGGGACCAGGTTTCGG
>JBDRQK010000418.1:0-2925 GCA_043826315.1 Chloroflexota bacterium | reverse complement strand
GAACGCTACTACCGCTTGTTTGAAGAATCTCCCGTTTCTTTGTGGGAAGAAGATTTTTCGGGAGCGAAACAAATTCTGGAATCATGCCGGCAACAAGGCATTAAAGATTTCCGGCCTTTTCTGGCTTCCAACCAGGAAGTGGTATTGGAATGTGCTGCAAAAATTAGAATCCTGGATGTTAACAACGCAACGGTGGCACTTTTTAAAGCCAGGGATAAAGCAGATCTACTGGATAACCTCCAACTGGTTTTTTGTGATGAATCCTATGTCCTTTTCCAGGATGAACTCGTCGCCCTGGCAGAAGGCAGATTAGAATTCTTTCAGGATACGATCAATCAAACACTGGACGGTCAACAAATGGAGATCAGCATGAGCTGGTCGGTACAGCCCGGTTACGAACACGATTTTTCAAGAGTGATCGTAACCATGATCGATATTACCGAACGCCGCAAGAATGAGCTCAAATTGACCTATCTGAGTACCCACGATGGTCTGACCGGTCTCTATAATCGAGCTTATTTTGACGATGCCCTCAAACGGCTCGAACGCGGGCGCCAATTCCCTGTCAGCATCATCATGAGCGACGTGGATGATCTAAAAGTGACCAATGACCAGAAAGGTCACATTGCCGGAGATGAGGTGTTGAAACAGACTAGCAGGGTCTTGCTCGCCAGTTTCAGGTCTGAAGATATCGTTGCCAGGATCGGCGGAGATGAGTTTGCAATCCTTATGCCTGCCACCAGCACTGAAATTGCAGAAAAAGCGATACTTCGCATAAGAGATAATATTCAGATCAGTAATTCTGACCCATCCACCGCCATGATTTGCCTGTCAATGGGAACAAGCACCCTGGAGCAGCCAGGTTCACTTGAAGAAACACTCAAGCAAGCTGACGCAAGTATGTATTTGGATAAACAAAAGAAGGGTAAGGGTTAAATTCAGTTTACCGGAAATAAGGGGGCTTTAAGGCTATAATCCAGGAGCAATCTTAATAGTGCAAAGACCCTGGACCCATCATGCCCAATCAACTTACAAACCAGAACTCTCCCTATCTCGTCCAGCATGCCAATAACCCGGTGGACTGGTATCCCTGGGGTCCGGAAGCCCTGGAAAAAGCCCGTCTGGAAGACAAGCCGATTTTCCTGAGCATCGGTTATGCTGCCTGTCACTGGTGCCATGTCATGGCGCATGAATCGTTTGAAGACCCTGAAATTGCCGCTATCCTGCGCTCAGGTTACATCAGCATCAAGGTCGATCGCGAAGAACGCCCCGACCTGGACAGCATCTACATGGCAGCTGTTGTGGCCCTAACCGGACAGGGTGGCTGGCCGATGACGGTTTTTCTGACCCCCGACCTGGAACCCTTTTACGGTGGCACCTATTTTCCACCCGAACGCAGGCATGGATTGCCAGCCTTCAAGGAGCTCCTGCTGTATCTTTCGGAAGCCTGGCAAAAGCGCCGGGTAGAGATCACCCGGTCTGCCCAGCAGATCAGCCTGCATCTGCAACAGCGCTCCGATCAGGATGAACCATCCGGATCTTTTACAACTGAAATGATGGAATCTGCCCTCACAAGCCTGCTCGCGAATTATGATTGGAAGCATGGCGGTTGGGGAACAGCCCCCAGGTTCCCCCAGCCGATGACGATTGAATTTCTACTGCGCCGTCACCATGCCGGTCACCCCGAAGCGCTCAAACCTGCCATACACGCCTTGCATGCCATGTCACGAGGGGGCATGTATGATGTCATCGCTGGCGGTTTTTCGCGTTATTCCACCGATAACAACTGGCTTGTTCCACATTTTGAAAAAATGCTCTATGACAATGCCCAGCTGGCACGGGTTTACCTGCATGCCTGGCAGGTCAGCCGCCAGCCATTTTTCCGGCAGGTGGTTGAGGAAACACTCGGGTTTGTGATGCGTGAAATGCTATCACCGCAAGGTGGTTTTTATTCCAGCCTGGATGCCGATTCAGAGGGAGAAGAAGGCAAGTTCTATGCCTGGAGCCTGGATGAGTTGCGCAGCACGCTGGCTGAATCCAGCCCCTTTTTCGAAAGCGCTTATGGCATCCATGCTGGGGGAAATTGGGAGGGAAAGATCGTTCTACAGCGTGCAGTGGATGACACCACCCTTGCCAGCCAGTTTGGCTTGACCCCCGACCAGGTTGCCAAAAAGTTGGCAGATTGCCATGCCAGGCTGCTGTCATTCCGGGAAACCCGTATCCGCCCGGGTACGGATGATAAAGTGCTGACAGCCTGGAATGGACTCATGCTATCCGCTTTTGCCGAAGCCGGGCGCGTGTTCAGCAACGCTGACTATCTCCAAATTGCCAGCCGAAATGCAGATTTTCTGTTGACTTCCCTGCAGGTGGAAGGCAAATTGCGCCGCACCTGGCGTCTCGGTCAGAGCGGGACGGAAGTCTTCCTGGAAGATTATGCCGCTCTGATCCTGGGACTGCTCGAACTTTACCAGAGCGATTTCAACCAGCGCTGGTTCACGGAAGCCTGCCGATTGACCGAAGAAATGCTGGCACGCTTCAGCGATCCGGTCGGCGGTTTCTTTGATACAGCCCGGGATGCAGAAAAATTACTGACCCGCCCGAAAGACCTGCAGGACAATGCCACTCCATCCGGGAATGCCCTGGCTGCTGAAGCCTTGCTGCGGCTGGCAGCACTGACCGAAAGAGCTGATTGGCGCCAGACAGCTGAAACAGCCCTCAACCTGGTAGCAGACATGGCTCCGCGCTACCCCACTTCTTTTGGGCGCTGGCTTTCCGCTGCAGATCTCTCCCTGGGCAAGGTTGATCAAGTTGCCATCCTCGGCGACCCTGCTGATGAACGCACACAAGCGCTGCTTAACGTGGTGCGAAACATCTACCACCCCGCCATGGTAGTGGCTGCCAGTTCTTTCCCGCCACCGGATGGAG
>JBDRQK010000417.1:0-2592 GCA_043826315.1 Chloroflexota bacterium | reverse complement strand
GTTCACTGTAACTTTGTCTCCCGGTTGGGCACCATCTGGGATAAAACCCATTTCGATTGTGACGGTCGACTTGCCAACAGTAACACTGGAGGTATTAAAGCTGGACCTGAAATGAGCATCGCCGCCATAGGTAGCAGTGAGAGTCTTGGTGCCAGGCGAGTTGAACTGCACTTCACAGCTGCCTTGGGGGTCACCGTTGGTAACTTTTGGCAAGGTGACGGTGCAGTCCTTATCTGACCCGGTTATGACTACTTCTCCGGAAGGCGGAAATTGACCTTTTCCAGAGACAACGATATTTACAGTAACTGCCTCACCAACCACCGGGCTTCTCGGCACAAAGGAAATAATATTGGTTGTTGAATCCCCGGCACCTGCCGGTGTTTTTGTGGCTAACTGGTCTTGGACAGAACGGGTTGGGGTTGGGGTTGGGGATGGTACCGTATCCCCCATACAATCCTGGCACCTTTTATTCCATGTCCATTTTTCCTCGTAACTCATCTCTTCAGGTTCGCCATAGGTACCTTTAGTAGTATCAAATACTTGCTTGTAATTAGTGGGAATATTAATCACTTTAGGGCCAAAGATCAAACTGCAGTTCCCTTCGAAACAATAAATACGGATCTCGTTGCCAAAAACATCCACGATCATTTTACTGCCGGTCACTGTGGCTTTTACATCCGGAAAGCTATCAAATTGAACTTCACCCCCAGCAGTTGTGCCAGGATTAATGTAGATGGTTCCTCTTACAAGTATTGGCGCAAGCTTGGGTTGAAAGATGATCTGGGCTTCACTGTTCTCAAACAGGTACAGAACGCTTTCACCACCAGCTACACCAATGCCAATCTGCACCAGGCTGTCGTTTGTTTCTATGCTAGTACCACTTAAGATTAATCCGCCGATGGATACATTTGCGCCCGTACCAATTACATTCCTGATCAGTGCTTCATCAATTTTAATCTCCTGCGTAGGACCTTTGGTGCCATTGACCTGATCTTGAGTCTGGATAATCACTGCAGCAGGTCTGTTTTCCAAAGCTTCATTTGCTTTTTTCCCACTTGATAACCAATTCCCCAGGAATCCGATCAGGATTAATAATCCAAGTATCCCGACTCCAAGAAAGGCTCGTCGAAATATCATATCTTTCCTGGTTTTATCGGTGCTCTTTTTCATATTAGCAATGATTTTCGGGCTAATCAATTGGATAGTAACTGCCGAGACATTATCGTTCACACGTCTGCCCTCAGCCCAGCTGACCATCTTTGTGGCAGCTTTGTTGGATAAATATTCCATGCGGACTGCTTCGACGATCTCATCATCCGAGGTAAAACGATTCCCATTAATATCTTTTCGGACCAAGCCATCGGTGCAAAGGATCAAACTATCTCCTTCCTCCATGGGAAGACCGACCATGCCCATTTTGTAAGCCTCTTCCAAATCATTTCCACCCTCAGGGTAAAATCCCAGATCAACATCGACACTGGTTTTCTTGCCAACTGCATTGACAACTAGACCCGCTTCTTCGCTATCCGGGTCACCTCCATAAATGTTAAAAAAGGTATGATCACGTGTTAATTGGACCAGCTGCCCGGAGGCTGAGACCCAATAAGCCCGACTGTTACCGACATTTCCTACATACAATCTATCATTATGGATGACCCCCACAGTTAGGGATGTCCAACCAATGCGGTTATTAGTTTCATTATCCTCAAAAATACGCAGATTGGCAGATTCTATGGCAGACTCGATTATTTGGGAGATATCTGCTCCCCGGCTGTTGCTAAGACTATCCAAAACAGTTCCAACCGCCAGTTCAGAAATATGCAAGGCATTATCAGCATTACCTGTGCCATCTGCCACAACTCCCACAATCAATGAGGTATCATTACCCCGAGTGATCTGACCGGAAAAAGTGCAATCTTCGAGTTTTACGCCTCCTCCGAGCAGACTTTTTTCTCCTGCGATATATTTTCCATTGATCAGAACTAATTTTTCAGCCATATCACATCTCCCAAATCTGTCTTTTGATAGAGAACTTAAAGCACAATGATACGTGGTGGCAGGAATTGCCCTTCCAATGCAGATATTACCAAATCTACAGTGGGTCGATCTTCCGGTCGACGACTGAGCATATATTTAATAAATGAACCCAATTGGATATGAGAATTATATGAGCCCAAACTTACATCAATCATTCCTGTTGTTATAGTTTCGCGGATTCGGTCACGGTTACCTCTAAATAACCTATTGCCTGTAATAATTTCAAATAAGATAATCCCCAAACTCCAAATGTCTGATGGTTTAAGGTCGATCAATTCATCATCTTCAATGATAGAACCTATCAGGATTTCTGGAGCGGCATATTCAGTTGTATAACATTTCTTCATCAGTGAATAATCGCCAATCCCATTAGTAGATAAAGCAAAATCTATGAGTACTGGTTGAGGAATCTCATTGACCGATATGGGTTCACGAAAAACAATATTTTCCGGTTTTAGATCGCGATGAGCATACCCTTTTTGATGCATGAACGAGATGGCGGTTAAAATTTGATAGAAAAGTTCCAATTTCCATTCAATTGGAAATCTTTCAATC
>JBDRQK010000416.1:0-4049 GCA_043826315.1 Chloroflexota bacterium | reverse complement strand
GTTCATGGGAGAACCTTCTGATCCTGACTTATGGGGCAGATTTACCGTTCTTTGAAAATGCGATCCTGCGTTCGGATTTCTCATGTCGAAATAAAATCATCCTGGGAGACGGGAGAAAGTTCTTGAGTGCTTGCGATCGCTATGCCCAGGATGGCAAAGTGCGTTTGTTGAACCAAAGCTACGTTGCAGATGGCATTTATTTTCCAAATGCTGCACACGCTAAGGTCATTATGTTAACCAAACACGATGAAGGTAAACTTCTTATTGGGAGTGGCAACCTGGGGATACAAGGTTATACCTCAGGTGGCGAAATGTTTACCTACTATCATTATCATAAAGATCAGAAAGAAACTCTTTCAGCGTTTCGATCGATATGGGAATTTGTAAGTATTCTTTTGCAACGTGGAGTTGTTGGAGAAGCGGCTTGGCCATATTTGAAAAAAATCTATGAAACTACTCCTTGGCTAATGCAAATGGCAACAGAAGACTCACTACCTGTTCGCCACAACCTGGATATCAGTTTTTTGGAACAACTCAAACAAGAATTAGGGAAAGATCAAGTTCAGGAATTATGGATTTTGTCACCATTTTATGATCAGAAAGCGGTTGCCTTAGCCCAATTGATTGAGGTTTTTGATCCCTCAAATGTTAATTTGATAATTCAACCTAATTACATATCCGTAGAAAAAAAAGCACTTCAAAAGGTTATCGATAATTTCCCTGGCAAGATAAATATCCTACTATGTGATGAATTTACTGATAGTGATCCTGCATACATACATACCAAACTCTACATCCTCAAGATGGCGGATCGATCAGTTTGTCTACAAGGATCTCCGAATTGTTCGCAGGTTGCTTTACTCCTTCCATCACCGAAGGGAAATATCGAAATTTCAAATATGATTTCCGGTGATCGCGATGCATTCGATGATTTGCTTCAGCCGCTTAATCTGTCCCCCCCAGTATTAGATCTGAGTTCTTTGGAGTTGCACTTTGAACTTCCAGAACCGGAAGTAACGAAAGAAGAACCCTGGCTGCTGACGGGTGCACGATGGCACGAAGAATCACTTTATCTTTTTTTTCAAACAGATGCTCCTGATCTTGATGAAGCAAGATTAATAATCGGTGGTTTTGAATTTAAAGCTTTGTTGTTGCATAGGGAAGGACGGATTCTTGAAATAAGGCTTCCTACCAAAGCCCAAGAATTACTTTCCACAAGTTTTTCTCCTATCTCATTGGAGATTGGAGATTGGAAATCATCTCGTGTATTCTCACTGAATGTGGATGCTTTGGCAAGAGAAGCACAGGAAGATCACCATGAAATTCTGGTTTACAAGATAGAAAATTTTGATATAGACGATCCAGAAATCGAGAATCTTCTTAGAGAATTAGAAGCCTCGATACCCATTGACAGGCAAAGTATTTGGCAATTAGCTGGCAGAACACTTCCTGAAATCGAGGAAGATGATGATAGTGCTTATCAGCTTGATTATGCTGATATTAATTACGATTTGCTACGCATGCACCCAAAAATCCAACAATATTCCCAAGATCGATTTCATAGCGGTGCTGCTTTTGGTCAAACTCGCCTTCAGGAAATATTAAGTGCAATTACAGCTCATTTTCAAGGTCTAACGGATTTGGCTTATCCAAATAATATTTTCAATAAAGTTTTACCCAAAACAGATGAAGCGGATGATGTTGGCGAAGAAGATGATGTAATAATTGAGGAAATACCTGAGAGAAGGCCTGTAAATCAACCAAGAATACGAAGGATCTTAAAACACTTCATTAGACGATATTTACGAGGTTTGCAAAGCAAGGATTTCATCGAGTTAGTTGGCGCGGATGTGATGGTAAACAATTATATAATTTTCGCCCATATTTTATGGAGATTGATGCAAAAAGAATGGGTGGAGTTGGATTTTATAATCAAAGCCAATCTCCAGCTTTGGACCTTCATGTGGGGGGAAGAAGGAAACGAAGGTTATTATGCCAGCTTGGATGAAGATATCGGCTCTCGAGCACTTGAATCCATTATTGGACAGAAGAGTGATGCTCTTGTAATTGCCACATTATTCTTTGGTGATTATAAGTGCAGGATTGCAGGGTGGATTGATCTCCGCTTAGATCTAAGAGATTTTTGGCGTAATATCCTTACCGAAAAACCAATTCTACTTAACATAGATTTATGTCTTAATGCATGGATTTTCATACATGGGGCATTGCCCTACCAAACGCCAACTCCAACCCTAATTGTATCTACATTGGAAACGTTATCGAATATAGATACAAAAACAGGATTTCTCTCGCGTCTCGAACGTAATCTGGGTCTAAAGGAGAATAGTTGCAAGTTTGTGCAAAATTCAATATTTCGAGAATCAACAAATCAGACTGTTCAAATGGATTGTTTGGAAATTTCTGATGAAACAGCAATAACCTGCCTGAATGATGCCAAAGGAATACTAAATAAATGGATGCAATATGGTCTACGCGAATTTTTTCGCATTAGTACACCAAAGTTTATCTTCTTATACGATACTTTAACCCGAAAAGGTGTCTTCCTAAATTGTATTACAAAGGAATGTGAGGAAATTGAAAAGATACTTTTACCATCTTCCGAAATTTGGAAAGCGACTTTAATAGATTTTTTCAACTCAGCAAAATATGCTGAGGATGTGATCAGTTTAAAGAAAATAGACATCAAAAATGAAATCGTTAACGCTATTTGAAGTTTGGATGTATTTAAATTAAATTTTGGTAATAAAAAAATTAGTGCGAGGGGCGAACAGATAATACCCACGTAAATATTTGTCTAAGAAGAAATAAATCCACAGAACCAGGAAATGAATATCAACCTGTTAAAACATCTCAACACTTTTCCTTGCCCTGTTCTTTAGGTCGACCAGAAGCGTTTCCGGGAAAGGCTTATTATTCAACGCATGGCTGGCAAGGATCAGTGTCCCAGTATTTAATCCCACCAGGTTAAAACAAAGGTCCGCCTGGCCTGTATCCTGGTAATATGAATTTACTTTTTCATCCCAGGCCAATCCCAGAGATGTAATACCAAATGCATTGGCAAGGATGGTAGCATGCAGCCGGGTGGCGATCACCAATGAGTATCTCAGCATCCTTGAAATCAGATCGACAGCTGTAACAGGGCAAGGTGCCAAACGGATGATATCCCAACCTCGGTCTTGTACCTTTCCAAACAGAAGGCTCGCAAACCTCTGATCCTGCGGGCTGCCCGTATTGAACAATTCCACCTTCATCTTTTGTCCCACCAGCCCTGATAGAAGGTCCATCCAAAGCTCCAACCAGGTCTGTGTCGAAAATCGTTGCCCAGGCAGCAGGCGGGAATTTACATCTTCACGACTCATAACTCCCAGGCCAACTGTATCCGCATACCTCTCTCCCAGCACGCTGGTATATACTTCTGCAGCCATGATAGCCGGGTCAAATGTGACCCGTGCCTGGACAGCAGGATAGGATTTCTTCAATCTCTCCCTGGATAGCACATCACGCAGGGTAATGCTTTTGGCATTTGCCAACACCGGCTGGAACAGATGGCTTGCCATAGAAGACCAGGATCTCCCAACACCAACGGAAGATATGTGAAAAGGAATTTTCTTTTCACTGGCTAGATCTGTCAGGTTGAATAATTTCAAAGGAAAGTCCAGGTTATTATCCATGAGCAATTGCCCCCCACCGATCACAAGCTCGTCATTTCTTTCAAAAACAGGGTTCCAGATGCGGTCTTGCTGCCGCGCTTTCTGCACCCGATCAACGACAAGATTGGCCAGGGAATGGACGGAACTAAACCCGGTTAAAGCCTTCAGACTGGAGAAAAACCGGTACCTGGCAGATAAGGTTGTTCCATCCGACAGGGCTGATCGTTGGCTGATATCCAGGGACAGGATATTCAGGTTGGCATCCTGCTGCCTGAGCAGGTAACCCAGACAGGCATGGATAGCCTGGTCTCCGATATTTCGACTGAAGGCCTCTCCAGCAAGGGCCATGGTTTTCATAAATCGATTTCCATATGAACT
>JBDRQK010000415.1:0-3793 GCA_043826315.1 Chloroflexota bacterium | reverse complement strand
AGGGTCTGTATGAACCAAATGACCATCACGGGCAATCTGTGTGAGCAATCCTGATATCGCAGCGTATATCAGAACACGAAGCTCCAGGCAGTAGCTCAAACGATCAAAATCTACTCGTTCGATCGGACGAGCATAAAGGCTGACATACGGTCCGACCAGGTATGATTGGTTGTCAAAGGTCACCAGAAATGGCAAATTGCGTTTCTGGCGGGTAATACCGGTTTGAAGCAACCCTAAAGACGTATCACCAACACCCACAACTGATGGCATTGTGAAGGTATATAACTTGTCCTCAAAAACTGCCGACACCTTGAAACTGTGAAATCCGACATCCAGAGCAATCCGGAAATATAGGGATACAACGGGTGGAATGTTATTCATTTTTTCTCCTCAAGAAAACATAAAACGGGTTTTGAAAAACAAAAATTCCCTTGCCAGTAGCAAATTTCTGCTCTGGATCAAGGGAATGATTGAATCATTAAAAATAAAAAGCCCACTCAAAATTTTCAAACTTGAGGCAGGTTTAATATTCCAATCCGTATATAACGGATTATGTCTTGTTGTAGGGTTCCCCCCAGCTGATTGTGTAATGCGGCTTATAGACCGGCCTGAGGCTTAAAAAAAAAGAACATCCTGCAAAATTTTGCAAGATGTTCTTTTTGTATCAGAGCTACTATTGTTTTACGTATACTGTGTAATCATAGATCCATTCGCCAGCTGGAAAATCATCGGAGCCATCGTTTATAGCCTGGTTGAAAACAGATTTGATGATCAAATGATTCTCACCTCCCTGCCAATCGGACAGTATGTTATAGAAATAACGACACCTTAAGGTGCTATCCGGATCAAATTCAAATCTGAATAACTGATCAGCCGGCACTTCCTGATCGCCCATAAAGAAATTAAATAAAATGTGTTCCCAATTCTCTTCGAATTTTTCTGGCGCAGCGCACCAGCCATAAGCCCAAATCAGACCTTCTGATTTTGAAAGGCTGATCGTATAAGGAAAAGTACCAGGGATTAGAAAATCAGCCGCTTCGTATGTCTGGCGCGCCTTATCTTCCAGAAAACTCACTTTACCACCTAAAAGGGCAGCTTCGGCTTTGGTATTGTCAGTTTCTAACCTGGGATTGGCAGAGGGCAAGATCCCTGCACCCAGAGGCAGTAAAACAACATTCTCAGCGAACTTTAAGATCTCATCTTCAGTAGAAATAGCAGTTTCAAAAGTGACTGGTACTCGCAAATCGGGTTGGACACCCTGTCCTTGCAGGAACAGGCTGCCATCATCCATAATCATTCGTTCAGTTGGGATTTGCATTGAAATGCCATCCGGCAGATCGATCTGGCCATCGCCGACATCTGCCATAGTACCACTGGTGGGGTACATACCAACCACGTTCATGCCTGGAACCTGGCTGAAGCTGTAGGCCTCATCTTCACATGCGCTGGCACAATTTGGTCCAACTAATAACACCATTTTATCGAATCGGTATTGCTCGATATTTGGCAATATCCGACCAGGAACGCCTTTCTTTTCAAATTGCATGGTGTTCTCACTGTACGAATATCCCTGGGGCATTGGTATTTCCTGATCGGTCAGGTAAGCGGCCAGACCTATTGGGTTACCCCCACCATTATCGCGTAAATCGATGATTATCCCAGGCACTTCATTGGATGTAAAAGCATCCAAGGCACGCTTGAACAAGCGATTAAGCAAGTTCAAGTCATCATAGTAAGAATTTATCTTTACATAACCTACACCAGATTCCATGATCTCGAATTCGACAGGAAGAAGTGGATTGGTATCGACGCCATAATAGCGTGAGGTGCGAGCAAAAGAATCACGCTCTGATATGGTTGTGAGACTTGCAATTTGCTCTTGACGGCCTGGATTGGTGAATGTAACCGTTGCATCAGTTCCCAAGGGAGCACGTAGCAAATAACGCAATTGCTGATAACGCAAATCCCATGTGGAAGACATCGGCAATGTCCATGGCAAGACAGCTTGTATGGCTTCGTTGATAGGAGTTCCATTGAACTCTGTTATAACAGCCCCAACCTGCATACCTGCTTCATCTGCAGGACCACCATCCAGAATAAATACAGCAACCACGTTGCCATCATCCAATTCACGCAGTGAAAAACCGTAACCTCCTGTTGTTTCCTGATTAAACAATTCAGTGTAATAATCTGTTGAACTCAAGCCAACATGCCCATCTTTGAAGGACCAGGTGAAATCGCGCAATGCCAACCAGAAAGCATCCCCATCCTTATCAGCTTCGGCTTTCTCTATACGCGGTTTTATATCAGCATACAATTTTTGCCAATCGGGTTCAATGTCCTTATAACCATTAAATGCATAATGCTTGCTAACAAAGTTGAACATCGCATCAAAGGCATCGGTATAAGATAAGCTTGAGTAATCTTTGATAGCAAAATCTGCAGGCTCATAAAGCATGAGATCGGGTTCAGATTCTTTCGAAAAACGAAATGGAGACTGGTTGAGATCAATAATGCTGTAACCAACCTGGATCGATGCAACCGGGTCATCTTCAGTGAACAATAATCCATCTTTACCAAAATCTGAGGGGAAAGATTGTAATGAATCCGGCGCCCAAACGACCAATTTTCCTCCAGTAACTTCGTAATCCCTGGTGGCATTTGTCTGAACTGATGCCAGGTAGTTTGGCCATCCAAACGAACGGTCATCACCATCAGAAAAAGGACCACCCGAGAAATTTGGGAAATAGGAGGCTGCAAAAATCTGTACTCCGGTGTTTTCCACACTATTATTATCCACATCATTAAAAACACCCTGAGGCTTCACCGGAAGAGAAATATTCCAAGTACCTGTCAAAGTTGGAATATCCATTTCAAGAAAACCCAAAACCTGCGAGTCTATAGGTAATTCCCAATAATTATCCCTTACAACAAATCCATGCATATCCACCAGGGCAACTGCGTTTTCGACAAAATAGGATTCGAAAACGAAACCATTGGTTACGGTGAAAGTGCCTTTTAAATTGAAAGGCTCCTCAACATTCGTCTCAGCTTGAAGGGTCTCAGTTGGAATTGTTTGAACAGGAGGCACCACAATGGTTGATTTGGGACCACAGGCTGCCAAGAAGATACTTAAAACGAATATAAAACAAACATAAAGGATTGATTTTTTCATTGAGGCTCCTTATAAGAAATAATTTATTCTTTTGTCGTCGAAGGTAAAAGAGAATGAAGGGATGATAAAACTACCCCACATCATCCCTAATCCTCCCCACCGTCATATCTGCCATATAAATGATTATTTTACTCCTGCATGTTATCATTAGAGTATAAAAGCTTATGATTAAATCCCGGGTGAAGAAGATTTTCTTAATACAGGCAACTTTTGATAAAATCCTTTGACCTTTTACATAACATCTCCAAATTCATCTAATCTGACTCAACACAGCAGCGAAAAAAGGTGGCTGTATGAACGAAACAGCGATTGATCCACAAATCGAAATGGAATTTCACAAAGCCATTCTTGCCCGTAATAATGGAAAAGAAGGCCAGGCTCGTGTGTGTGCCCGTCGGGCAGCTGGTATTGCCGTGCGGGGATTTTTTGAACAGAATAATTTCCCAATACAAAATAAGAGCGTTTACGAACTTTTACTCTCCCTAATCAACCGGCCTGGTATACCTTCGATAGCCAAACAAAATGCGATCAATCTTACCATGCGTGTAACAGAATCTTTTTCGCTTCCTATCAATGTTGATCTAATTGAAGAGGCACGTTCCTTATGCGATCAGCTTG
>JBDRQK010000414.1:0-2279 GCA_043826315.1 Chloroflexota bacterium | reverse complement strand
CGATCGTATCCAGCGAAGGGATGCACAGGTTGGAGCCCATCAGGCCGATGGTCTCATATTCGAGCGGGGAGACAATGATCCTGCCATCTTCACCGCCAAAGATATTCGAACATTTAATGGTGCAGCCCGCCATGCAGGCATGTGAGGTGTCGGAGGTTTTGCCGCGCGTTAGCATGAAATCCCGCAGAGTTTCACCGCTGATATCATCCACGTTTTCAAAGGTCCCCGCTGAAAAGTTGCGGGTGGGCAGGCCTCCAAAGTTATTGGTCATGTGCGCCATGGCGGCTGTGCCATAATCCCGATAGGTTGCCGATTGCGGATGATCCTTGACGGCCAGGGTGTAGTCTTTCTGGGCTGTTTTAAAGGCTTCCGCATGGACGATGGCAGGCTTTTGCCCGCCGCTGTTATCAAACACGATGGCTTTCAAACCCTTCGAACCCATCACGGCACCCAGTCCGCCGCGCGCTGCGATGCGGGAGGGCACGCGGTCCTTGTCGATGTTCTGGATGCCAGCCGCGAGCATCTTGCTCTCCCCGCCGGGTCCAATCAGGGCAATGGCAACTTTGTCTCCATATTTCTCCAGCAATTTGGGAGCTGTGGCGTAAACGCCCAAACCAGCCAGCTCATCCGCTCTTTCCCACCTGGCTCCCTGCAGCGAGAGGTGCAGCACCCAAAACCCATCTGCCTGTGGCTGGTCTTCCAGGATCAGGGCTTTAATGCCCATGACCGCCATGTGCAGACCGGTGCGCCCGCCCGCGTTGGCTTCCTTGATGCCACCCGTCAGCGGGGATTTTCCGCCGATCGAGATGCGGTCGGTGGAGGAAAGCATATGCCCGACCAGCAGACCGGGGGCGAAGATCAATTTGTTGCCGGGACCAAGCGGATCGCAGGTGGCATCGACTTCATCCAGCAGGATGCGTGCCAGCAGGCCGCGCCCTCCCAACCGGGACCAGCTTTGCGGGACTGGCTCGAAACTCAGGGTTTGGGTGCGCACATTGATGCGCCAGATCTGAAATTGAAAGGGTTTAAGATTTGTATTCATCATGAATGCCAACCTCTAAAGAACTATAATAAAAAGAGAAATGTATTCTATTATTTTCTAATCTCCAAACATATTCCTTCACCAGCTTGAGAAGTTGTAGACGTTCCACCCAGATCAGGTGTTAGGAATAAACCATTCTGAATTGTCTTTTCTATGGCTTGCATGATCAGCCCAGCAGCTTCAGTTTCACCAAGAAAATCTAGCATCAAAGAACCCGCCCATATGGTGGCAATCGGATTGGCAATCCCTTTTCCCATAATATCTGGTGCAGATCCATGTACCGGTTCAAACAAGGATGGATATTTCTTCTCAGGGTTAATATTTCCGCTCGGAGCTAATCCGAGGCTGCCTTGAAGAGCTCCGCCTAAATCCGAAAGAATGTCCCCGAACAGATTTGATGCCACAACAACATCCAGTGTCTCGGGGCGGGTAACAAAACGAGCTGCCAGGGCGTCCACATGCCACTTTTCAGTATTGACATCCGGATATGAAACTTTCATTTGCTCAAAAACTTCATCCCAAAAAACCATGCTATATTGGCAGGCATTTGATTTGGTGGCACTAGTCAATTTTTTTCTACGTTTGCGGGAGAGTTCAAAGGCGTATCGCATGACTCTCTCGGTGCCAAAGCGGGTGAATATACTCGTCTGGACCGCAACTTCTTGTTCGGTATTGATATGAGTACGCCCACCTGCTCCGGAATATTCACCTTCTGTATTTTCTCGGATCACGATAAAATCGATGTCTTGTGGATCTTTATCACGCAATGGGCTACGCAAACCTTGTAATAGTTTACTTGGCCGGTAATTAACATACTGGTCGAACCCTTGACGAAGAGGAAGGATGAATTCCCATAAGGTGATATGATCTGGGATTGCTCCTGGAAGACCTATAGCGCCAAAATATATTGCATCGAAATCTGCGAGGATTTTTAGTGCATCATTTGGCATCATTTTTCCTGTTTTCAGGTAGTGATCACTTCCCCAGGAAAATTCTTCAAATTTCAGATGGAACGACCCAGTCAAAGCCTCTACTTCTTTTAATGATTTTATCCCCTCCGGCATTACTTCCTTGCCAATACCATCACCAGGCAGGACTGCTATATGATATTGATTGGTCATTTTGATTATCTCCTTTCAAAAAATTAATGGGATTGATTTGATTGTTAAACTAATTTTGTCCTGGTCTTGGCTAGAACCTAGTATTGGATATTTTCTTGTGATTTTCATAGTTTTAT
>JBDRQK010000413.1:0-2834 GCA_043826315.1 Chloroflexota bacterium | reverse complement strand
AGCACATAACCGTGACATAGGCGAGTCAGGTTGAACCCGTTGTTCGGCGAATTCTTACTTCCTACAAGAAAAGAACCATCTATGCTTTTCGATCTCTTGAAATTGATTAGATTCTATCTCTTCTTTCTTTTCATTAAATACCTTACTACCTGAAATCCCGGTCCAATTGTAACTAGGTTAGCTCGGGCAAGCTAATTTCAAGTAACTTCAGTATATCACGCTGCGATTTGGTGACCTCAGTCATGATTTTGCCATATTTACCTGTATACTCAATCCTGGTCAGTGGATCCATCTCCAGGAGTAGTTCCCGCACCGTGTACATGGTGATGAGTTTTGTTTTCCGCATTTCCCGTCTAAGGATGCTCAACAGCAACAAAGCAATGAACTGGATGAAAAGACGGCCATCAACGGTCTCTATTCCATGCATCCGCAGTCGTTTCATGTCCAATACATTCTTGAGGTCATCAAAGGATTTCTCCACCACATCTTTATCGCGGTACACCTGCAAGGTTTTGATCGGATCCTTTATCTTGGTGGTGAGCAATGCCTGGAATCCGGCATACCGCTTTATGTAGTTGTGGATGGCCTCGGTCTTGAACGCTATCTGCTTTCCACGTACTGGAGTAGAAGTAATCGTGAAATAACGGTCGTACATTTCCTGATGTTCAGTTTTCAGTTTTCCGGATTCCAGTTCTTCCATATACTGCTGCAGTTGCAGGTTGAACCGGTTGACCGCTTCCGAACGGATCAGATCGTTGTAGAAGAGATGCAGATAGCAGCGACGCCTTTCATCACCCCATGGATACAGTTGGCTATGAACATACAGGGCCTCATCGTCCATCATCCGGTAATACTCGGGGTCCTGGATTCTTTCATGGATGGCATCAATTTCCTTCTGCACCCACTGATTGTGCAGGGGAACTGAGATGGTGAAATGGTGTCGCTGGGCCATCATTTCTTCAATGTTTTTCTTGCTGTAGAAGCCTTTATCCAAAATGAAGTGCAGGGTTTTGACTTCGAGTTTCTTGAAGGTCTCCAGAATATTGTGGATGGTCTGGACATCGGTTATGTTGCCTGGCGTGCGGTTGTAATATGTCGGCAGTCTGCTTTCCTGCCCGAACAGCATGGCAAGATTCAGTTGTGGCAACTTCTCCAGATCACGGTTATGGCCGTACCGGATGTACTCGTTGAGCTCACTGTACGAGGACACACTGGTTATGTCGTAACAGAGGTAATCATCATCAAGTATCTTGTCCATCCACCTGGAAAAGAAGGCTTGCTTCCTGGCAGTGGTTATTGTTGCCAATAACTCGCTGATCCGTTGGCTGGTCAGTTTGCCTGATGCAGGATGTTGATGGGTTCTGAGCCATGACCAACTCTGGCACAATGGACCGCCATGTGCCGCAAGGTAGTATGCCAGTGACAGGATGTCAGCGTGGTTATCAGGAAAGGCTGACTTCAGTACTGGCAGTAAACCAAGATGATCAGTCATCACATCCAGGATGATGGATGGTCCAACGATCGTGGCCGTAGCTACCGATGAGTCATCGGTAGCATCACTTGGCGTCGTTGATACTTTTCCCTTCTCTGACTGTAGGCGTCTTGAAGGAATTATCTCTCCACTGACCGGATCCCTCTTGCCGATGCAGACTTGCTTGTTCCGGGATTGCTGCTTCTCTTTGTCCCAGACAGAGGTGGATTCATAGACATAGATCACGCCAGTCTTTTTATTCCGGTGCTCTACCTGATACGCCATATGAATTGGCCTCCCAGCCTAGCTACAATTATAACTAGGTATCTGAGGCCTGTCAATGATTATTTCTAGCAATTATATGGAATTAGCTGATTCCTAGTTACAAAGGCTCGGGAAATTAGGTTACTACTGAAAATGCTTCTTTCAAAGCAGCATATATTATAGCTCCTTTTTCTGTTGTTTCTTCTATCTCTTCTCGTTCTTCTTCTAATATTTTATCATTAATCCTTTTTAAAACCCTAACATCAAATACAAAATTGCTAGTGCTCTTTTGTATTAGTTTCATGTAGAAGTAGTTGTTATCAAATTCTGGAAAATATGCAGGTCTTTTTGTAATCATACTAAGTCGATCTGTTGTATTTGCATCAAGAATAAAAACGCCACCTTCAATTAATGAATTCGAAACATTCTTAAAAAACACTTTCCAATCATCAAAATTCAAGATATGGTTTATTGAATCAAATAAGCACAAAGCAATTTGGTATTTATTTGGCGAGCAATAATGAACCATGTCAATATTTATCAATTCAGCATCTGGAATTTTTTCTTTGGCATGTTTTAACATATCTTCAGAAATATCAACACCATATATTTTATATTCATTTTTAAAGTATGATAATACATTACCAGTACCACAACCAAATTCAATCATGTTTTTGTTTGTTAATTTATTTGGAATTTGGCTTTTTATAAATGGTATCCAGTATTCATAATCTTTATTCAATTTGTCATAGTATTTTGCATACATTGAGTACATAATTCCTCCAAATTAATATAATCGATTATTTAACCTAGCGCGAGCTTTGCTCGCGTCCGCCGAACATACGCTTAACCTGGAAAACCGCGCCCGAAGGGCTTGGCGCGGTTCGTGCGCAAGTGAGCGCAGCGAACAGCACGAGCCGTGACAAAGGTTTTGTCAGGTTGAAGCGATTGTTCGAAGTCTTCTTTTTATACTCAATTTTTCTTAATAATTCTACTTATAAATTACAAATAATAACCAATTTTAATTCAAGATTAGAACAGCTGCTATTAGCATTTTTATTTACTGCTATTCTTAATCAAAACCAACTTCTTTTGTACA
>JBDRQK010000412.1:0-26347 GCA_043826315.1 Chloroflexota bacterium | reverse complement strand
AGGGATAAGTTCATTTTTGAGTTGATTATTGCCTGCATAAAAAGCTTCCGGATTACCATCACGAGGCCGTACCAGCAGCCAATCCCAGCCCTGGTGTGAAATGCTTGTAGAAACTGCAGTTGGAGCGCCTTGAAATTCTCCCAGGTTTTCCGCAGGGTTGGTGTCAAGAAGGATATAAAAATTAAAATTGAAATCAGGCTTTAAATCCATTATGTCAATCCGGAACTGAAAATCGTCATCAAACTTCCGGGTATAAATGGCGATCAAGTCGCTCGTTGGGTCGGAAGTGTTTGGGGTTTCGAGAAAGCGTAAATCCGATAATTGCCAGGTTTGCCCTGATTGGATCGTTGAATGAGCAGTAGTACAGGCTGTCAGGATTATAAAAATGATGATAATGAGGCCAATTGATCTCATTTAGGGGTTGCGAAAAATACTAAAAGTGTATAAAACATAGCGTAATTCGCTGGCAGCATTGATATTCAAACGGAAAAGATAACTACTCCCATCTGTAAGCTTGAGGATTTTATTGGTGTCTCCGCAGGTCAGAGAATCCCAATTGGTAAGCTGCTGCTTTTCTTGCCAGAGTTGAACCTGTAAGGTACCATTTCCGGTACATTTAAGACTTGTGTAGAGAGTTATCTGTGTTCCAGGTTGGAATGAATTTAGACGAATTGCGATCCAATCAACCAGGTCGCCTTCAGGTGTGGAAAGATCGCTGGTATAACTGAAATTGCGAATGCCTAGAGGAGAAAAAACCTGTGAAGTGCCTGGTTTTTGAGCTGAGTCTTCATCCTGAAAAGCTGGCGCAATCGTGGGGGTGGGAGTTGAAATTGGCATCGTTGCTTGGGTTGTTAAGAGTTCAGCCAGTGGAGTCCCCGATGAATCCAAAGCCGGCAAACTCTGGATGTCCTGGGCTTTTACATATCCGGCAATGATCCAGCCTTTGCCTGAAGACGCGGTCGGGAAATCGATCTGCAGCCAGGAACCGGACTCGTTGCGCCCGGTTAACCAAACGATCGCATTTACAGGAAGGATTCCAAGAGAATCGTAATGAGTTCCAGGCCCACTGCGAACATTCAATTTCTGGGTCAGGTTGGCTTGAGGTGCAGGTGTCCCGTTGGGTAATGTGATCTGTCCAATAATTGGCAGCTGGTCAGCGCCTGATGCCTGAATATATTCGGAAGTAACCCAACCAATACCTTCTGGTCCGGATGTATATTTAATAGCAAACCATTCAAGACTGGCATCCACTCCGACAATCTGTATCGACTGGTTCTGGTTGATTTGACCGAGCAAAGTGTAATAAATACCAGGTCCACTGCGAACATTTAACTGCCAAAGGGTTATACCAGAAACCGGTTCAGGAGTAATTGTTGATGTTGGCAACGGGGGAGTAAGGCTGGGAAGATAAGTGCTGGAAGGTAATCGGGTTGGACTGGCAACCGTTGCAGTTTGGCTGGGAAGTGGATGATTCTCCACGCCACAGGCGGATAGGAGCAGCAGAAAAATAGCAACCTTGATGAGATATTTGGGTGGCATTAGAGGAATTGTACCAGAAGCCAGCTTTTGTTTTTTATGGACGAATGTGAGCATATGAAGTATTTAATGGAAAAGAATAAATCTTATCGAAATTAAAATGTAAAGGTTTTTGTCAAATAAGAATCGATACTGTATAAATAATTGTGAAGAATAATTATCACTCAACTACCAAAATGAGTAGGGCATAATAAAAAAAATTAAGTAAATCGACCAAAAACCAATTCATGAAGAGTAACTTGGGAGAAATTTTGCCTAGGTATTGATGATGAAGTGGGCATTTACCAACGAGATCCAAGTAATAAAAAAAACTTTCAGTTATCTAATTATCTGCTTGCTTCTTGAATTTGTTCCTATTGTGAAGCTTCTGCCAGTAATTCAATATGGTCGATTTCTGGTCCCAGGGATGAAACCTCAATATCAAAAGATAAGACATTTGTGGGAGCTAGATGCTTATTGGATTCCCATCGCTGGAAGCCGATCACGGTTCCAGTTTGGTCATAAGCCACAGCCAATATCCAGACCCTCTCGGCACCATCGGATTGAGGATCCAATGCCACCTGACCACTGACCCTGGCGCTTAATCCTCCCCATTTCACCTGTACAAGTTTTTTTTGAATATGAACGAGTGGGTAAAATTTATCAGCAGAAGGCAATCGTGAGGCACTCAATATTTGCGATTGAGGACGATATCCATCCGGGATAGCTTCATGGAAGAGAGTGCCGATTGCAACAGACTTACCAGGAGGCAGCAGGTCCATGGGAGAAAAAGCTGTCTTCGTGTTAACGACCTTATTATTTGAATCTATCAAGCTGATGGTAATGGACAGATTCTGAAGTGTTTCAGTATTTTCGTTCTTAAGAAGCACTAAACACCACAGACTGCTGTCAAGATTACGATAACATTGGGTTTGCTGGATGGAAACAGGCCAGGGAGTAGCTGTGGGATCCGATTCTGTGCGCTGTTCTGGGGGAATTACTAGTACCAAGCCCACTGCCAACGCTTGTGAGCCAATGGTCGGGTTTGCAGAAACGAGTTGTTCAAGTGAAATATGAAATTTGCGGGCGATGCCAATCAAAGTGTCGTTCTGCTCAACGACATAAAGAATTGGTGTGGGTGTTGGCAGAATTTCAGTTATCGAAGGAAGGATAAGGTATATTGTGGCAGACGGGTTGGGAGTGGAAGTAAATTCCAAAAGTGGGCTGGGGCTCGAGCTCGAGATAATGCTAGTGGATGTAGGTGGAGAGGAATATTCATTTGTGCAGGCAACCAGCGAAATTAGTGTTAGGATCAGGATCAAGAATTTCTGCATACAGGAATTATACTCTGACCTCTTGTTGCTCATAACAGGCAGATAAAAAACCTTATCATAACATTGGGTGAAAAGAAGAAGGAATTAATTGGCAAGCAGAAGACCAATAAGTGTTGCATAATAATTCAGGTGTTGTTTTCTGATGGGTTTTTTGATTCTCCGGGTTATTTGATACCATCTGTGTGGTGGATTCATACCTTATTTCAGATTTACATTTAAACCCGTATAAGTTTCAGCTATTTAGGTCGACAAACTGCACAAGGGCATAAAGCCCTCAGATAATGCCAATTGTAAATTCCATAATCATGATTATCTTCCCAAACGGGAGTAATTGCATAAGAGCCGACTCCAACAATATTCTTCAAATGGATTTCAGGCCCATCTTCCAAATGCGTGCGAAATATAGCTGGATCTGGTTCTCCTCCCATTTTATCGTGACCACCACGACACTCAGCACATGGGCAACCCAAACGTAATAATTCGAAAGAGTATTCACTAATGTGATCATCATCCCAAATAATGGTTAATTGATTTGTCTGGCGGTTGGCGGAAATGGATTTTGGTTTTGAATTCATTATTTTCCTGTAAGTTGATTGGAGACAGTTGTTAGTTTACGATTTAGATACGAAATAAACCTCTGCCAATTAATATCAAGTTGTACTTGACTGATACCAGCATAATGAGAAGCGAAATCCATCATCGAATAGTTGGGAGTACACCCAAGGTTTTTTCTATGGCGAAGGTACATAGGAGAGGTAATTGACAACAGCCCAACCTGAACGTGTTTGGTCGTAAGGTGCGGTGAGATACCACCATGTATAATCATCTGCTTGTATGGGTCCATCAGTGATCAGAAATACTTCGGAGTCTAAACCAAGAAAAAGAGGATCGCTGGAAAGAGCCGGGGATACTCTCAACCGAAGGCCGTCTCCGTCTGTCCCAGTGATCTGGACATATGTATTCAAGGCGATCGTACCGGGCAGAGGCGTAAAGGTGGGAGCAGGTGTTGGAGAGATAGGAGCAGGACTGGATGTGACAAAACGAGGTGTCGAAGTGGATGCCGGGATCATGGTAAATGCAAATGCAGGCAAGGAAGAATTGGGATTAAAAAAAAGAGGATTGAGCAAAAAAATGTAGAGGAAGGTAGCAATAAGCAGAATTCCTGCTAGAAGCAGACTTCCAATGATCACTTTGTAATTCAATAAACCTTTTATTATCATTAGGATATCATTTCTTTTTGATTGATAAATGAAAATATATCACGAATAAGCCAAATTGACAGATGGTTTATAAAACAAAAATTGGATGATCAAATCGGACTGAAATATGGTGTAGATAATGAAGATTGTGACAAGAATATATGTGCTTGGGGAGGTAACAAAACACGTAAACCACGATGCAGAACGCTTATCTCAACTTGATTGCCAGCCAGCATGGGTTCACCATCCATTTGGATAGAAAAGGGGGTTTCTGATTCAATCCGCAATTTTTGAAAAATGATGCAATGTGCATAATTCGAAGTGATATGCCTTCCAGAGACTAGCTCAAAAAAGTGCCGGAAGGTATCAGCCAGGTTGCTGCCCGATAAGAGCCACAATTCCATTTTGCCGTCATCAATGAGAGCCTGCGGTGAGATCTCTGATAACCCCCCCATGTAATGGCGTATATTACTTACAATTGCCAACAGGTAATGCCCATCAACTTTTTGGTCATCCGCCCAAACATCCAAATTCATACCATGCCAGAAACTCGCGTTATAGATCGTGGTAGCCATATAATGGGGAATAGATATGTATTTATAAAACCGTTTCCGCGGCTCCAGTTTGTTGACTGCCATGGCATCCAATCCGATTCCTGTCCACATCAGAAAGGATTGTTGATTACATAACCCCACATCAATTTCAACCACAGGGGATTTTGACAGCAAGTCGGCATTTTCGCGCAAGCTGTTCCAGCGTAACCATGTGAAGGTCGGCAAACCCAATTCGCGTGCCCATACATTGGAAGTACCAGCCGGGAGAACCCCAAGTGCAGTATCTGAACCAAGCAGGCCGTTGGCGACTTGTCCTACGGTTCCATCACCACCTATGGCAAAAGCTGCATAATAATTCTCAAGGCCCGCCTGGCGTGCAAGTTGGGTTGAATGCCTGCCATTCAAGGTTTCTGCCACATGAATCCGCAAATTGTTGGCGGACAGAGTGCGAACAATGCTCTGGATGAATGGCTTGACAGGAAATCGCCCTGCAGCAGGGTTATATATAAGAAGAACATCTTTCATATCGATATTATAAGCCTGAACCACCCGTATGATATAATGCCGGCAAGTTTCAAAAAATGAACTGGAGGGTCTTTCTTTCAGCCTTTCCAGCCTAAAGTTCTGAGATCAAAAGCAGTCGGGCAGAGAAAATCCCAAGATGATCGAAATACCGTTATTAAATAATCGTTACCAAGTGTTGGAAGAACGAGGCAAAGGTGGAATGGCTTTTATATACCTTGCCCGAGACTTGATGCTTGAGCGGGATGTTGCTATAAAAGTTTTAAGAGAAGATTATTCAAATGATCCAGTCTTTCAAGAACACTTTCGTCAGGAAGCGCGTGCAGCTGCCAACTTGTCACACCCCAATATCGTTACAGTTCATGATTTTGGTTTTGATCAAGGAAAGCTCTTTATCGTGATGGAATATGTGCCTGGAGTGGACTTGAAAACCCACATACTTCAACGGGGTCGATTTACTCCAGATGAAGCTTTACCTTTGATCATCCAGGCTTGTGCCGGGATTGGTTATGCTCATCGAGCTGGGTTGGTGCATTGTGACGTAAAACCCCAGAATATGTTGGTTATGCCTGATCAACGGTTAAAAGTGACAGATTTTGGAATTGCCCGCGCTTTGGCTGCCATCCACCCTGATGAGCAGGCTGAAGTAGTATGGGGTTCTCCTCAATATTTTTCACCTGAACAGGCTGCAGGGATGGCACCCTCACCAGCTTCAGATGTGTACTCCCTGGGAATAGTTTTATTCGAAATGTTAACAGGTTCGCTTCCATTTTCCGCGACAACATCTACGGGTATATCCCAACTTCACCTTGAAGCCATTCCACCTGTTTTGAGCTCAATGCTCCCGAATGTCTCCACTGAACTTGAGCAGATCATGGATAAAGTATTATCGAAAGAACCAGCTATGCGTTATCGTACAGCTGACCAGTTAGGACGGGTCCTTCAAAAATTTGGATCCACAAGGATAATTAATATACCTGCATTATCCTTGACTCCTGAAATGCAAACAGATGAATATATTGTTCATCCTATGGAAGTCACAGAGGAAGAAAAAGAATTAAATATCGACTGGGTATCTGTTGGTTTGGGATTCCTGGCACTTCTTATGGTAGGAGGTCTGATCCCGTTCTGGGTGTGGGTTTATTTTGTGTTTAATCCGCCGATTCGTTAGCAAGATCTCCGCCACTCCATGCTCCAATTGTGCAAACAGCAATCCAATGATCAACTGGTTCTTAAATTGAAAATCGACCTTAATAAACCAAAAATCACGGCGTTAGCCGTGATCCTGGCTATGAGTATATTTTAATGAAATAATTATGCTGTTTTTACCATGGTGCGAATGCACCTGGCGCATAGCGTTTTCTTTACCTTCTGTCCATTTTCAACCATTGTAACCTTCTGCAAATTGGGTTTAAATTTTCGGTTGGTAGCCCGCATGGAGAAAGAGCGATTATGACCAAAGGTTGTGGTTTTACCACAGTGAGCGCATTTTGCCATCTAGAACTTCCTTTCCTGTTCAACAATCTATTAAGTGAGCACTTGTGCAATTTATTTTAGAAACTAATCAATATTTATTACCCAACTCTCACATTTTCGTGAGATAATTGTTAGTTGTTCAGATTCATCTTCCCAAGTGGAAGCGGCTGATTTTACCATATTTCGCATCCTAATACAAGGAAAGATGTTAATACATAACAAAGGAATTAACCATGGGTGAAGAAAAAACTACATTAGGGAGCATTAATATCTCGCCAAATGCTGTCGCTACCATAGCGTACCAAGCCACACTTCAATCTTACGGTGTGGTTGGATTGGCTCCCAAAAACATAGCGGAAGGATTGGCCCAATCCATCACCAAAGAACCATCACATGGAGTCTCTGTCCATTATTCTGGTGATGACATAGATATTGATATTCACATCATTGTGGAGTACGGTACAAGGATCACTTCAGTAGCGAGTAGTGTTGCCAATGCTGTGCGTTTTAAAGTTGAGAAGACACTAGGAATGCCTGTGCATAATGTCAATGTGCATATTCAGGGTTTACGCGTAAGTAGTGACGAATAACTCAATTTCCGGGAGAACCATTATTTCATGAATCCAGATTATCAAGCGCGTTTGGAATATTTAAGATCAAAGCCTATAGATGGGCAAGCACTTAAAAAACTTGTTGAATCTGGACTGGTTTGGTTAAAAGCAAATCAAGCGACTGTAAATGCCTTGAATGTTTTTCCTGTTCCTGATGGAGATACTGGCACCAATATGGTTCTAACCATGCAGGCAGCTTACGCAGAAATTAATCAACTTGGGAATCGTCATATTGGGCAGATGGCTCAAGCGGTCTCTCAAGGAGCATTAATGGGTGCAAGGGGAAATTCAGGTGTAATTCTATCTCAGATCTGGCGTGGATTTTCACGTGCATTACACGATGTTGCAATTTTGGATGGACCTGGTATGGCCAAGGCTTTTGCAGATGCTCGTGATACCGCCTATAAGGGGGTTGTCAGGCCGGTGGAAGGCACGATTTTGACTGTTATTAAAGATGTTGCCACAGCAGCAAAATCTGCTTTAGATGAAACGCAAGATCCGTATGAGATCCTGGAGCGAATTGTAAAGGCTGCAGATGTGTCTGTGGAACATACGCCGGAACTCTTACCAGTTTTAAAACAGGCTGGAGTCGTGGATTCTGGTGGAAAAGGTTTATTCTATATTCTGGAGGGCATGCTACGCTATGCATACGGTGAATCTTTGGATTCACCTATAAATATTGTTCTTCCTTTGGCGACAATGGATTTTGAAAACAGTCAGGATGCGATTGAACCTGGGCAGGACTTTGAACTGGTTATTGATTTTAAACCCGCGCATGAATTGGATCTCCAAAATTTATATTCCAGCCTTGAAGAATTAGGCACATCCATTCAAGTTGGAGAGGGGGATGGTTTGTATCGTTTACATATCCATGTTCCTACCGAGAATCGTTATCTTCCTATCGATCACATTATGACATTGGGCACTGTCACAAAGGTGGCAATTGAAAATTTGCTGGCTCAAATGGATGAAATTAGCCGGGCATCCAGGGGAGAACGCATTGAACTGAATCCTATTGAGCCGGGACAAATAGCTGTAGTGGCTGTTTCTCCTGGAGCTGGGATTTCCAGGGTTTTTGCAAGTCTTGGTGTGGCTGCACTGGTTGAGGGTGGGCAAACTATGAATCCAAGTACACAGGAGTTATTAAAAGCATTTGAAGATCTCCCGACAGATCAAGTTATCATCCTACCGAATAATAAGAATATTATTCTTGCCGCCCAGGCTGCCAAAGAAGTGACAGTGAAGAAAGTCCACATAGTCCCAAGCCGAACAATCCCGCAAGGTTTGGCAGCCATGATGCAATTGAATCTGGATGGTGACCTGGAAAAGATCTCGGAAAAAATGATCAAAGCTTTGGATGATGTGATCACTGGTGAAATAACGGTTGCAACCCGCACGGTTGAGATAGATGGTGTATCGGTTGAAAAAGACCAGGTAATAGTCTTGATGAATGGAAAACTGATATGTTCAGCTGCATCGATTGAAGATGCAGTGATGGGTTTCCTGGAAAAAGCAGCGGCAATAAAATATGAATTGATCACCCTTTTCTATGGACAAGACCTGCCTGCTTCTGAAGCTAATCGCATCTCTGACAAAGTCCGATCTTCATATCCTTCCCTTGAACTTGAGTTACAAGATGGAGGTCAACCTCACTATCAATTTATCATATCAGTGGAATAAGGGGTTATGCACAAAGTATGTATTTTGACAGATAACAGTGTGCAATTTACACATCCTGATTATCTGGGAAATGAATTAGTATTCATTATACCATTTTCAACTCAACCCCAAAAAATCCATGTTGTTAATAAAGCTTCATCCAGCATGGATGACCATTATGGGATCAAACCTCCACCAGTTAAGAAGATAATTAAACTAATTAATAAACTCCACCAGGCTCATACTGAGATCATGGTTATTACGCTTTCATCTGCTCTAAGTGAATTGTTTTCTGTTGTTGAAAAAACTATTGGTCAATTTGAAAATCCTGGTAGGATAAAAATTATTGATTCTCAGACAACCTCCATAGGTATGGGAATACTTGTGCAATTGGCGGCTGGATTAGCAGCTCAAGGTGCGACTTTGGATGTTATTGAATATCAATTGCGAATTTCCACCACGAATATATATACTCTGTTATGTTTGCCTAACTTATCTTGTCTTGCTGCGGCTAATTTTCTTCTATATCCCCAGGCAGTGATTGGTGAGATGCTGGGTGTCCTTCCTATTTATTCATTGGAGGACGGTTGTTTAACTTCGACCCAAAAAATTCGCTCTCAACGACACCTTCTGGAAATATTCCAGGAATTTCTGGACGAATTTATCAACCCTTATTATGTTGCATTAATTAAGAAAATTGACCAAACAAAAACATTCAACATCAGGGATTATGTAACCATAAATTTTCCACGGACAATATTTGGTGAACATCAGATAAATGATTCATTGGTTAATCTGCTTGGGCCTCAAAGTGTAGGTTTGATCGTAATTGATAAAAATTTGGGGAGAAATTTCCCGCTGCTTTCCCGGCTTCATTAATCAAATTTAAAGGTGCAAATTGAAAATTGGATTGGTTACTGACAGTACATCGGATTTGCCTGGAGAAATTATCGATCGACACGCAATAGAAGTCGTGCCTGCTTTATTGAATCTTGGAAAAAAAAGTTACATGGATGGGGAAGGTATGTCCCGGAAAGAATTTTATGAATGTCTGCCGGGTTTAACAAGCTCTCCCACGACCTCTGCTCCATCGGTGGGAAGTTTTCAATTACGATATGAAAAATTGCTGGTGGGGGGAGCCGAAATCATATTGTCGATCCATCCACCTAATAAACTGAGCGGAATATTTAATGCAGCTCGTCTCGCAGCTGAATCATTTGGGGAACGTGTGCTTGTTTTGGATAGTGGTCAACTTTCGCTTGGACTGGGTTTTCAAGTAATAGCTGCTGCAGAGGCTGTTGCGCGCGAAGCTGTTCTGGGTGAGATCCTTGACTTGGTGATGAGCATCAAGCAACGGGTGCGGGTGATGGCACTTCTGGACACGATGGAATATTTGCGTAAAAGCGGACGTGTATCATGGGCCAAGGCTATGGTTGGTGGGTTGTTAAATTTGAAACCATTGATCGAGCTTCGTTTCGGAGTGGTTAAACGGATAGGTCAGGCAAGGACCCGGGCTCAAGGGATTCAGCGACTGGTTGAGAATATCCAGAATTGGGGTCCAATTGAAAGAATGGCAATATTGCATACAAATGCTGAAATTGCTGCCAGACAGTTCTTGTTGGAACTAAATCCAAATCTTCCCTTTCCAGCCTTGGTTGTTAATGTAACTACTGTCATTGGAACTCATGTCGGACCAAATGGCCTTGGATTTGCAGTTGTACCCGTTCAATGAATTCGTATAGGCTGATAATTAGTAATCCTGCAGAAGGCGCATGGAATATGGCTTTGGATGAAGCCATTCTGGAAGCTGTCAGTAGTGATTTTGCTCAGCCTACCTTGCGATTATTTGCTTGGCAGCCAGCCTGCTTATCTCTTGGATATTCACAAAGTATCCAGGATGTGGATTTGCAGCGTTTGCATGAACGTGGTTGGGGGCTTGTCCGTCGTTTGACGGGAGGTAGAGCAATACTTCACACGGACGAATTAACATATTCGGTCATCGCCCCAACCAGTGCAGCTTTGGTAGCCGGCAGCCTCTTGGAAAGCTATAACCGCATTGCCCGAGGTTTAGTGAAGGTTCTGGAAAAAATTGGACTTTCAGTGGAGATAAATGCACTTACACCAGGTTTGAATTCAAATGCAGCGGGTCCTGTCTGTTTTGAAATACCATCGGCTTACGAAATTACTTACCAGGGGAAAAAATTGATCGGTTCCGCTCAAGCCCGTCGAAAGCAGGGGGTCCTGCAGCACGGTTCAATTCCATTGTTTGGAGACTTGGGACGCATAACCCAAGTGTTGGTGTTTAGCGGAGAAGAAGAACGACAATTAGCGCTTGAACGTTTGTTGATGAGAGCCACCAATGTGGAAACAGTATCCGGAAAAAAATTGGATTGGGATTCTATTGCCCAGGCATTTATTGAAGTGTTTCCCATCGAATTGAATTTGGATTTAAAAATGGAAGAATTATCTGAATGGGAAATTAATAGGGCTCACGAACTTATGGAATCAAAATACACTCGACCTGATTGGACCGGACGTGTTTAAAATTCTGACTCATATCGTTTTTTTTTATTTATTAGAATCATTTCTATTTTTTAAGATGATTTAACTTGTCATCCTAAGAGTTTAGGGTTATGATTTAATGGTCAATGGGGATAACTCCCCTCAACTATTTATTTTTCAAGGAGAAGAATAATGAAGAAACTGTTATTGCTTGTCTCTGTGTTGGTGGTTGCCTCCATGATTTTATCGGCATGTGCTCCAAAAGCAACCCCGACAGTAGTCGCGCCAACAGAGCCCCCGGTACCAACAGAAGCCCCCACAATGGCTCCTACAATGGCTCCCACTGAGGCTCCTATGGTGTATGACATCGGTAGCGCTCAACACCCCATCAAAGTATTATTTGTTCCATCTGTGGATGCAAAAGCTACAGTGGCTGGTGGGCAGTTATTGGCGAATGCTTTGAATGCAGCCACAGGTCTAAGATTTACCGCTTCTGTGCCGACATCCTATGCAGCTACGATTGAGGAAATGTGTGCATCCCCTGAAGATACAATGGCTTTTATCCCGGCCCTGGCATATGCCATTGCAAGCGCCCAATGTGGTGTGGATGTTGCTTTCAAAGCTGTCCGTTATGGTTACCCGGTATATTGGGCTGAGTATATTGTCCAACGCGATAGCCCATACCAGACTTTGGCTGATCTTGAAGGCGCAACTTGGGGATTTGGTGATACCGGTTCAACCTCTGGTTACATGGTTCCAGTTGTTGAATTAGCTGCTGCTGGTGTAACTGTTGGTGAACAAGTTGAAACCGGTGGTCACAATCAGACCGTCTCCGCTGTCTACAATGGTCAGGTTGATTTTGGAACTGTCTTCTACAGTGTTCCTCTGGATCCGGATGGAAAATCTGTCTTCTCGTATGATGACTACCTTTCGGGAAAGATCACCAGTCTGGATCAATACGAAGTCCCGGCAGAAAGCATTGAGAATTGTGCTGTGAGTGAAGATGGCAAGAAAGTCCTTTGTGATGGATATCGTGAAATGGATGCTCGTGCGAACATCCGTGCTGAAGCGCCAGATGTGATTCAGAAAGTTCGAATTTTGGCCATTTCACAACCAGTGCCTAATGACACCATGTCGTTTGGTCCGGATTTCCCTTCTGATTTACGAGCACAGATCGAAGCTGCTTTATTGGAATTCGCTCTGACTGACGCCTGGAAAGAATCAGTTGGTAGCGCAGATGTTTATGCTTGGTCCGGCATATTGCCCGCAACCGATGCTGAGTATGATGTCGTGCGTGCCATGGTCATCACGACCGGTTATAAACTACCATAATTTTATTTTAGCAAAAATCATCTGGGGCAGGGTAAAACCTGCCCCAGATTGTAATTATTTCATTTTTTTACTGGAGTAGGGGGGTTGATTCGTTTGATTATCTGCATATCACTTGCTCTCCAAAGTTATGAGGGATGTGATCTAGAAACCTCAGGATAACCATTATGCTTCAAATTAGAAACCTCACAAAAATATATGACGGCGGTGTGAAAGCGCTAAACAATGTCAGCTTTGATGTGCCGGATGGGCAATTTATGGCTGTTATTGGTTTGAGCGGATCGGGTAAATCAACTTTATTGCGCTGCATTAACCGTCTTATTGAGCCGACGGATGGGCAGATCTTGTGGAATGGGGAGGATATCACCGCTGCTTCCCAGGAAGAGATGCGCAGGATTCGCCGAAAGATCGGTATGGTTTTTCAGCAATTTAATCTGGTAAACCGATCAAAAGTCCTGACCAATGTCCTGGCAGGACGTCTGGGTTATGTAAACCCTGCT
The DNA here is from genome assembly GCA_043826315.1 of Chloroflexota bacterium. GTDB lineage: Bacteria > Chloroflexota > Anaerolineae > Anaerolineales > Villigracilaceae > UBA12087. The sequence continues at coordinate 13,146 of JBDRQK010000412.1, read as the reverse complement.
TGGAGTTTTTTGAATCGTTTTCCTAAAGAAGATCTTCAGAAAGCATTCATTCAATTGGAACGAGTAGGTATTGCTGATAAAGCAAATCAGCGCGCGGATGAGTTAAGTGGTGGGCAACAACAACGCGTAGGCATTGCCCGAGCCCTGATGCAGGACCCTGAATTAATACTGGCAGATGAACCGGTAGCCAGCCTTGACCCGGTCCTGGCACATAGCATCATGAAGCATCTGGAAGATATCAATAAACAAGATGGGGTCACCGTTATGTGCAGCCTGCACTTCTTGGATATAGTTCATCGGTATGCGGATAAAGCCATTGCCCTTAATGAGGGTAAATTGGTCTTTGAAGGGATGCCTGAAGAGATTGACGATGCCAAGTTCAAAGAGATCTATGGACGGGATGCGGAACGGGTAGGGTGAGGAAAATGGAAAAAAACAATAATAAAAAACCTTCTCCCTGGAAGTCAATTTCAATAGGTGCGATAGTCTTGTTGGTTTTGGTGATATATGCCTATGGATTCCAGATCACAAAAGTCAATCTTGAAGAATTGCGTAGAGATACCCGGCAGGCTAGTTTGCAGCGAGTGATACGTGCCCTGGCAAAACCAGAAATATTTGAATATGATCAGACCGAGCAGATCATTAATTATCCAGTATATATTCCCTGTCATGCAGATGGCACAAAACCTTCCATCCCTGACCATGCCTCATCGGATCCTTACCTGGTCCTGACACCTGGTTGCGCCTCCCCCGGGGAAACTATCCAGGTGGAAGGTTTTAATTTTGCCCCTAATGTGACAGGTCCGGTCCGATTCGTACCGGGAAGTGATTTGACAAATATTGTTACCCTTGGTCGTGAAGTAGCTGAAACTGATCAAAATGGGTATTTTGTTTTATCCATGAAACTGCCAGAACGGCCTAGTGACGATGTTCAATATATCCGTGCCACTTTACGAAGGAATATTGGTTCTCCCCACTTCACGCAAACTGCCAAAGATACTTGGGAGAAGATCATCGAAACGGTATTCCTGGCATTGCTGGCAACAACTTTTGGAACGTTTCTGGCAATTCCTCTCAGCTTTCTTGCTGCCCGAAATTTGATGGTGCCGGTCAGAAGTCCATTGACCAGTATTTCCCTTTCGTTAATTGGTTGGCCCGTTGGAATGTATGCGGGTTTTGTTTTGGTGAGGTGGGTGGGCAATTTCAACGCTTCGCTGGATTTGAATGTCTGGCTAGGTTTGATCACGATCTTGGTTGTGATATTGGCTGTCTGGTTGGGGATGCGCTGGGCACTTCCACAAGAAGAGATCACCCACGCAGGTAAATTTACCAAAGCGATACGCCTGGTTGTTATCTTGGCTTCGATCTTAGTAAGTTTCTTCGGATTCTTTCAGCTTGCCAGGTTGGCTATGAGTGTTGGCCAGGGGTTGATTCCGGGTCTTGGTTCATTCGGTTTTATGGGAAATTTCATGTACCAGATGGGCGATATCATTCTGGTGATCACCTCTGTTCTTGGTTCCCTCGCTGCTGGAGGGGCTGTCAGCAGCTTATTAAGCCGTTTTGGACAGCAAGTTGCTGAAAAATTACCTGCTGCTGGAGTAAAAGTTTTTAATTTGATCCTGACTCCCATTTCCATAGCATTAATTCTGATTTTGATTGGGCAATTAATTGAGTGGCTTTATGAATTAGGACGACCGTTTTATACTTTGTGGGGTCCGCTGATTACGGGAGTTGTGATCGGACTAGCCTTGGCAATTTTCAGCAAGGCAAAGGATGCACTGCCAACTGGTATGGTTATTTATTACATCACACGTACATTTTTGAATGGACTACGTTCAATAGAAGCGTTGGTGATGGCGATTGTTTTTGTTATAGCGGTTGGGATAGGTCCATTTGCTGGTGTCATGGCATTGGGGTTGCACACAATTGTCAGCCTTGCAAAGTTGTATTCAGAGCAGGTGGAAAGCATAATGACTGGTCCCTTGGAGGCTGTTCAGGCAACCGGTGCTAATCGATTACAGACCATTATTTATGCAGTAGTTCCCCAGATCGTGCCTCCTTATATCTCGTATACCATGTACCGCTGGGATATTAATGTGCGTATGTCCACCATTATCGGTTTCGTAGGTGGTGGTGGCATCGGATTCCTATTACAACAAAATATCAATCTGCTGAACTACTCAGCTGCTAGCACTCAAATGCTGGCAATAGCCTTTGTAGTTGCCAGCATGGATTATATTTCTTCCGTATTGCGCGAAAGGACGATCTAAAATACTGTTTCATAATCAGAAGTCATTTGGAAATGAAATCTGTGGGTGTGATTTGCAGGCTTTACCTGTAAACACACCCACAACTTATAACGAATAGAGAAAAATCAAATATTAGAATGAATTTTGCCAACGGTGATAAAATCGCCTCTGTGTTGAAAAGACTTATTAAGTTTATGATGAAAACCACGTTGATTATATTAATGATCGCTATCTTAGCCTTGGTCGTTCCGAGACTTATTACCGGATTCTATTCAAGGCAAAGGATCTTTACAGAGGAGAATATCCAAGCTCATAGAGCTGCCATTGTCTTTGGTGCAGGTTTGTGGCGTGATGGTTCACCCACACCCATTCTGCGTGATAGAGTGAAAACAGCAGCTAGATTATTCATGGACGGAAAAATTGAGAAAATTCTAATGAGTGGGGATAATAGTGTGGCTGGATATAACGAACCATTAGCTATGCAAGAATTTGCCCTGTCGTTAGGTGTACCGGAAGATGCAATTGTTTTAGATTATGCCGGAAGGCGCACCTATGATACCTGTTATCGGGCAAAAGCGATATTTGGACTGACGCAAGCCATTCTGGTCACGCAACCATTCCATCTTCCAAGAGCCATTTATATTTGCAATCAATTAGGGATGACTGCACTGGGTGTACCTGCGAATAATCAAGTTTTCCGAAAGAGTTCCCTAATTTATTGGAATATCCGCGAATCACTGGCAACGATAGCTGCTCTTTGGGATGTCTATATTGGACATCCGGTTCCGGTATTGGGCGATTATGAACCGATTTTTCCATAATACCAGGGTTTCTGGGTAAACATTTGAATTCATATTACATATGGTAAATTTATCGAGAAAAAAAATCATTGATCGATCACAAAAATAGAAGGTGAAATGGGACCAACAGAAGCCCTTAAGATCGTACGCATCTATGTGAAAAACGAAAATCTGGTAAACCATATGCTTTCAGTGGCGATTGCTATGCGTTTTTATGCTGAAAAATATGGTGAAGACCCTGATAAATGGGAAGTGGTAGGCTTACTGCATGATTTCGATTGGGAGATCCATCCCACGCTGGAAGAACACCCTAAAGATGGAGTTCCAATTCTTCGTGAACACGGGGTCCCTGAAGATATTATCAGGGCTGTATTAAGTCATGCTGAAGAAACTGGAGTTGTACGTGAGAGTCTTATGGAAAAAGCACTGTTTGCATGTGATGAAATAACTGGATTGGTGACAGCGGTTGCATTGGTGCGCCCATCCCGTTCTTTGATGGATCTTGAAGCGAAATCTGTTAAGAAAAAATGGAAGGATCGTGCTTTTGCTGCAGGTGCCAACCGGGAAGAAATTGAACAGGGCGCTCGGGAGTTCGGCGTGGATTTGTGGGAGCATGTCGACAATGTGATACATGCCATGCGCAAGATCGCACCCCAATTAGGGTTGGCTGGAAATGTTCAGATCAATGAATAGTCATGATCAAGAAATAGGTAACCCTACGGATTTCGATATTTTGAGTTGAATTTTTGTTGACTTATTCACTATAGATAACCTCCCGTTGGAAAAATAGTGTTATTTTTTTTGATCTTCTTCTAATTGCAGATAATAACGAACAATCTGAAATTTCAGGTATGCTCAGATTGTTCTTACGGTTAGATTGAATTGCCAGACCATCGATCAGAATAACTTAAGGTTCTGGGGGTTCGTTTTCTTTCGGGTGGTTTTCTTTTTCGATCCAGTTTTTTGCTTTGCTCTGGTTTTGGTTTCAGTTGCAGGTTTCTTTTTTGTGGCTGCTTTTTTTCCTGGTTCTGATTTGGAGATCTCATCCACATTAATTTCCAGGTAGTTTTCAATCTGCCAGGTTGAGGTAACTCCTAGGACCATGTCTCCAAGTTTTATATCTACGACACTGTCGCCGCGTTTGGAAGCGCGCTTTCTCAAGGATGCTGCGTCAATTCGGCTGGATTTTGGGGCAGCTTTGAGAAGGCGCAGGGTGACCAGGCTGTTGCCTTTACCAATCGCAATACCCACCAATGAAGTCATCGGTGGCAACTCCCAGGCGATGACACCTTTTCCATAACGACCCTGGGTCGGAAAATCATTTATGTCAACACGCTTGGCTTTGCCATCTGTTGCCATCAAGAACACATCGCCTTTATCTGGTAAAACTTCTGCGCCAACCACGGTATCACCTACACTTAATTTTATCCCATTGACACCAGCGGATACCAAACCCATGGGGCGAATGTCGTCTTCTTTGAACCTGATTGCCATTCCTTGTGATGAGGCTAAAAGGATCTCTTTTTTACCATCGGTTAAACCGACCCATCCCAAGGAATCTCCATCAATTACTTTGGATAGTATAAAGGATTGCGCAGAAGGACCTGGCAGGGAACTGATGAGACTCTTCTTCAGTAATCCACCTCTCGAGATAGTCAGTACACAAGTATCTTCAGGAAGGTTTTTGCGTTGGGCAGGTAAGGTGAATATGGCAGCCAAATGATCATTTTCGTTGAGTGGAGCAGCTTTGAAAAATGGCATGCCATCAGAAAGTTTTTCTGCCTGTGGAAGTGTATGAACTGCAACTGCGGCTGTTGAACCATTTTCAGCAACCAGGTAGAGTGTATCTGTGGAGGAAGCACGAACCAGTAAGCGCGCGGCATCGTTGCCACTGGGTCGTGGAGGTTTTTCATCAGCAATACGTGCTATAAGACCATCATTTGTTACTCCTATCCATGCGATCTGGTCAGGTATCATTTGGTTTGTTGTCAGAGAAGAAGTATGTTTTTTCCCAGGTGTCATGTGGATGATCTGGGTGCGGCGTTTATCAGCATAATCTGCCTTGACCTTGATCAACTCATCTGCAGCCACCAGACGCATTTGTTTGGGGGATTTAAGAAGTTTCTCCAATTCTTTGATGGTGATCTGGAGTTCTTTATATTCGTTTTCAGTCTTTTTGCGTTCCAAGGCAGCCAAACGACGTAATTGCATTTCCAGGATGGCATCTGCTTGAACTTCGGACAATTTGTAACGTTTCATCAACCGTATACGAGCGGTTTCCACATCCGGGGATTTTTTTATCAATTCGATGATCTCATCCAGATTGTTTAGTGCGATCAATAACCCTTCAAGAATGTGGGCACGTTGGCGGGAGCGTGCCAGATCAAATTCGCCACGTCGGCGGATGACTTCCTGGCGATGCTCCAGATAGACGCGTAAGGCTTGTTTAATTGTAAGGGTGCGAGGTTCACCATCCACCAAAGCCAGCATAATGATGCTAAATGTAGATTGCATGGGCGTACGTTTGAATAATTGTTTCAAAACGTTATCTGCATCCACATTTTTTGTCAATTCAATCACAATACGCATTCCCTGGCGGTCAGATTCATCCCTAAGATCGGTGATGCCTTCGATTTGCCCATCACGTGCCAATTCAGCAATGCGTTCGATCAGGGACGATTTGTTGGTCATATAGGGCAGTTCGGTAACGATCAGGCGGGACTTTCCTCGTTCCATTTCTTCGGAATGCACGCGCGCTTGTACAGAGATACGCCCACGTCCAGAGCCATAAGCTGCTTCGATCTTTTCATCACCTTTCTCTTCTATAATAATTCCACCTGTTGGGAAATCGGGTCCTTGTATGAATTCCATCAATTTTCCAACTGTGATGTCATCCATTTTTTCCCAGTTCTGAAGCATGTACACCAGTGCGTCAACCACTTCACCCAGATTGTGAGGTGGAATGCTGGTCGCCATACCCACTGCAATACCAGTAGCCCCGTTGACCAATAAATTGGGAATGGAAGCTGGCAATACAGATGGCTCTGTCAGAGTATCATCAAAATTTGGGGTGAAATCAACAGTATTTTTGGAGATATCCAAGAGCATATCAAGTGCGGGGGGAGCCAATCGCGCTTCTGTGTAACGCATCGCAGCGGGAGGATCGCCATCGATGGATCCAAAGTTTCCCTGTCCATCCACAAGCATGCTGCGCATCGAAAAATCTTGTGCCATGCGGGCCATGGCTTCATAAACAGCTGAATCTCCATGTGGGTGATATTTCCCCAATACCTCGCCAACGATTCGGGCGGATTTCTTGTAATCGCTGTTTTGACGCATTCCCATGTCGTGCATGGCATACATGATGCGTCGTTGGACAGGTTTGAGCCCATCACGAGCATCAGGCAGGGCTCGCGCCACGATCACACTCATGGCATAATCGAGATAAGACTGCTGCATTTCATGATCAATATCAATTTTTCGAACGAGGCCGAGTTCCATGGTTCTCTCCTGTTTCCAAAAGGTTGTTGGATTAACGCGAAACGAGACCCATCCAACCCGCGGAAGGAAATGGTTCGCAATTATGTTCTATCAAGGCAGGCTTATCTTAAAGGGTAATTTGCAAAGCGTCAAGGAAACCGGGATGAGCATGGTGTTTTGTAAACCATCCCGGATTTTTTTCAAGGTGTGAAGGAAAGGGTTTTGGTTAAACAAGAGCCTAATAAATCATTTTGTGTACATAATTTAATGCTGGCTGTAAAGAGATGACCCCAAGGATCAGCTGAAAAAACAGTTGAAAAAGCCTCTCCAACCTCACCCGGTGTCAGATCGTCTTGGGAAACTCCGAGAATGCAATGGATGAATTGATCAAAGAAATTTGTTTGTACGGTATTTGTTTCAGCAGTTACGGTATCTGTGACGATGGTTTGGACGGATTGCCAGGTTATAGAACTGTTATTATAGATATCAAATCGGGCATAATACTTGGGACCTGCGCAATGGTCCATTTCTTTGAAGCTTACAATAAAATCCATCGGTGGTGTAGTATATGTGGCAGTCTTGGCAAGTGTTGGTGTAGGTATGGGAGTGAACACCGGAACCAGACTCGTATTTCCGGTAACGGTGGCAAATGATCCGTAGATCCAACAAAATCCATTTGGATTATCGGGATTGCGGATGTACCAGGACGAATTAGCTGGATCCCGACCGAAAACCTCGGCTTGTTGACCAACATTCAATGCACCCAGCCAATCATAGCTGGAACCGGGACCTGATCGGCAGTTGGTCACCTGCGAGACAGAGACCATGGGTTTTTCTGAAGTAGGGGAAATTTCAAGAGAAGGTGTCAGGCTGGGGAGTTCAGGTTGAACTTGAGTTGTGTTTTGTGGTATCACCTGTTGACCAGGATTCATAGTCCCGGCTACACCTTGTGCGATGGCAGTTTGAATTTCGGCAGTTTCTGCCAGGCTTCGGGCGACAGCAGTCTCCAACTCGCCTGGTTGTTGTTGAGGGGCTGGCGTCCCGATGATGTCCGAAATTCCACAGGCGAGAGATGTCAGCAACAAGACGGATACGATTATCTTGATGGATGTTCTTGTCATAATTAAACTCCTTTTCCATGGATGATATAAATAATACAATATAAGTGAGACAAAAACAACCTTTATGAAAAATTACAGGGAGGTAAAAAAAAGAAACTTCCATTAATTAAGAAATTAGATCGCTCAGGTGTTCTTATGCGATCTATTCCTAGAATTGAAATCACATGATACCAGTTGGATAATAAACAGCGGAGAGGGTGGGATTCGAACCCACGGTAGCCACAAGGACTACAGCGGTTTTCGAGACCGCCCCGTTCGACCACTCCGGCACCTCTCCAGGTGGCGCGGGCAATTATAGCAGATTGAAGCTTAAATTTCTACGTTTTGATGAATATCTGGATAGGTAACTTGGGTGATACCATTTTCGCGTAATTTGTCTCGCAATGCATCTGCTGATTTCTGTTCGCCATGAACCAGATATATTTGTTTGACAATGTTTTTTACGTGGGAGGCATAGTCGACCAGTGTTTCCTGGTCTGCATGAGCTGAAAGACCTCCGATGGTAACAACTTCAGCCCGAACATCATAGTTCAATCCAAATATCTTTGCTTCTTTATTTCTATCTGCAAGACGTCGTCCCAAAGTGTGCGGAGCTTGCCATGAAACGATCAAAATGGTGTTGGCTGGGTTTTCAATATTGTTTCGTAAGTGGTGCAAAATACGTCCTGTTTCAGACATTCCCGAGGCAGAAATGATGATGGCTGATTCTTTACGATCATTGATCGCTTTTGATTCTGCCACTGAGCGTGTATAGGTCAATTTTTCAAAATTGAGGGCAGGATGATGGTAAGTTTGAACGAATTCTCTTGTTTCACTATCGAAGTATTCGGGGTATTTGCGAAATATATCGGATGCGTTCACAGCCAAAGGGCTGTCAACATAAACGGGTAGAGATTCTATTTGTCTCTTTTGGATCATCTCGTTAAACATGTAAACCAATTCCTGGGTTCTCCCAACAGAAAAAGCAGGAATGATGATCTTTCCATGTCTATCAACAGTCCTGATAATGACATCCCTAAGTTCATTGTATGCCTGTTGAGGGTCATGGTGTGATTTATCGCCATAAGTACATTCCATTATCAGGTAATCCGCATCTACCGGCATAACAGGATCACGTAATAAGGGAAGTTGTAATCTGCCTATATCCCCAGAAAACCAAAGCCTGAATTTTCTATCTCTTTCCTGGATATCTAATACCACGGCTGCTGAGCCTAATATGTGACCAGCATCCACCAGAGTTGCTGTAACACCAGGTATGGGTGAAAATTCATGCTCATACGCCTCGGGTTGAAAAAACTTACCAACAGCTTCGGCATCTTCAATGGTATAGAGAGGTTCCAGGAGTGTTTCTCCCCGCCGTGCACGGTGCTTATTTACGAATTGGATATCTGCCTCCTGGATATGGCCTGAATCCAGAAGCATGGTTTTTGCCAGCTCCACAGTAGGTGGTGTGGCGTAGATCTTACCTTTGTAACCTGATTTGACCAGGTTGGGTAGATTCCCACTGTGGTCGATATGTGCATGTGACAGAATAACTGCATCAAGTTCAGAAGGATCGAATTTAAACCCACGGTTTTTTTCATAGGTTTCAGATCTTCTTCCTTGAAAGAGACCACATTCAAGAAGAACTTTGGAGTTGTTTATTTCCAGAAGATATTGAGAGCCTGTAACTGTTCTTGCTGCCCCGTGAAAGTGAATTTTCAATAAATTCTCCATTCCCCACGATTTCTTTCTAATTAGCCATAAGAATTCTATCTGCCTTTTAGTCTATTCAGTATGGCTTGTCCATAATGTTCCAATCGCCAGGGTGAGTGAGGCATTAATTCAGCCAGGTCTTGGATGTTTTGTGGATTATTTTCTGCTATGGATTGCATGAAGGCACGCGGCAGAACCAGGTCGGATTCGAATCCGAATTTTTCCCCTGTTTGTCTTCGCCACAATCGTAGAGTCTCCATTCTATTCAAGTAATCCTGATCCGGACGAGGAGAGAAGGATCGTTTAATTGGTGCTTGTTTCATACCTTTTTTAACAGCCGCAATGATTTCATTTCCATATAGATGGATCTGACGAACGGATAGCCCAGCGGATTGTAGATCTTCCGGTCGATTAGGTTTGGATTGAGCTATGGCCAGTAATAAGTTATTACTGACAACCTTGAAAACAGGTCGATTCATACGTTCGGCTTGGATAAGCCTCCATTTTAGCAACTCATTAAGAATCGGCAATTGTTGTGATGTCAGGCGATTTATACCGTTTATGCGTTGCCATACCGGGATATCAGATGCCTGCTCGGGTTGTCCGTTGGAATAGCCGATACGCTGAAATTCTTCGGATGCAAGAGCCCAAAGATCCTTGTTTATGAGTTCTGCATAGAATAAATCACGCAAATCAAGTAGAAAATGTGTATCCATTCGTGCATAATTCAATTGGTCATCTGGAAGGGGGCGTCTTGCCCAATCTGATTTCTGAAAACGCTTATCAACGTTAATCTTATATTTTTCGAACAAAAGATGGTTTAGACCGACCGAGGGATATCCCAGAATCCGTGCAGCTTGCATCGTGTCAAAAAGGTTCACTACAGAAAACTCGAAATCACGCTTTAAGCACAGCAGATCATATTCAGCAGCATGGAATGTTTTTTCGATCTTAGGAGAGGAAAATAGATCAGATAAAAGTGAAAGATCTTTCACAGCCAGGGGATCCAGCAGGTAATCGGTATCAGGAATTGAAAACTGGATCAGGCACACTTGTTCTCGAAAAGCATGTAGACTGTTGGATTCGGTATCGATTGCAATGCGTGGATGTTGGGAGAGTTGGTCTACCATGGTTTGCAGTTCAACCGGTGAGCCAACCCATAGAGGGGGCGATAGTTTAGAAGAAATCATTCATTTATTATAGTCTAAATATTAGATGATAATTTTTTCCATCACCAGGGCATCTCCCTTGTCATTATAATACTCCCTCCATGTATCAATGGGCTCGTATCCGGATTGAGAATACAAACCAAAGGCAGAAAGGTTGGAGGGTCTTAAACATAACCGAATTCGAGGCAGATTGAGTTGTTTTTCACAGTTTTTCAATAAATCTCTACCAATCCCCTTGTTTTGAAACTCAGGAATGACCCCCAAGGTGGCTATCCAGGCTAATTTTTCAGAAGGGCGTGGATCCCCGGCGATGAATCCGACCATTTGGTTCTCTATTACTGCTTTCAAACGAACGACATCTGGAAAGGTAAGAACAGCAACCAGGTCGAACAACGACCAGGCATCCTGCTGAAAGCAAACGCGCTCCAGTTTTAGGAGGCTGCTGATATCGATTATGGAAGCTGTCTTTATTATGTGTTGCATATATTATGATGAACCTCCCGCGGCAGAACCACGGGAGGTTGGCTTTTTTAAAAATGATACTATATAGTTAACTATTTCTTCCCTTTAATGAATTCCTCGATCATGCTTGTAAATTCCATTGGGAAGATGAACTTGGTTGCCGGAGAATTACCCATCGATTTAAGTGTTTCAAAGTATTGCAAAGTCATGGTTTTTTGATCGATCGATTGGGCTGATTCAAAGATCTTATCCAATGCTTTGGCGAACCCGGCTGCCTTTAATTCCTGTGATTGGCGTAAACCTTCGGCTTCAAGAATAGCGCTTTGTTTTTGACCTTCTGCTCGAAGAATCGCAGATTGTTTTTCGCCTTCAGCCACATTAATGGCTGCTTCGCGTGTACCAGTGGATTCAGTAACAACTGCCCGACGGATACGTTCTGCTGACATCTGGCGGTTCATGGCATCCTGAACTTCACGTGGAGGGATGATCTCGCGGATTTCAACATTGGTGACTTTTACACCCCAACGCCCAGTGACTTCGTCCAATCGGGTGCGCAAAACGGTGTTGATATGCTCTCTTTCTGAGAGTACTTCATCCAGTGGTATACCACCGATGACAGAGCGCAGAGTTGTAGTTGCCATTCCTTGAGCAGCCAGTTCAAAATTGGCAACCTGGATGACCGAATCTGTCGGGCTGAGGACTTTGTAATACCACAGGAAGTCGATTGAAATCGGAGCATTATCTTTTGTGATGGATGTTTGCTGAGGTATCTCACGGACAGCTTCACGTAAATCCACTTTTATAGCTTTATCTACAAAGGGAATTAGAAGGACTATACCTGGTCCTTTCTCGCCAATACAGCGACCCAATCGAAAAACGACCAGGCGCTGGTACTCAGGAACGATCCGAATTGCATTTGCTAAAAATGCAATAATAACTACAACAACAAACGCAACAATACAAAAAAGAGAAGAAGTAACCGTTGAACTCATTGTGCCTCCTTAATCCTTATATATAAATTAATTTTCTGTCTGATTGTCACTCTCAACAATCAGGGTAAAGCCATCCCGACCGATAACACGTACTTGTTTCCCGGCGGAGATACGCTTTTCACTTCGTGCAGACCACAATTCACCATCCATCTGCACCGATCCTTCACTATGAACTATTGTTTTTGTTTCTCCTATCTGACCAAGCAAATTTCCAAGGTCATGGTTTGGGCGTGAATGAATTGCAGCTAGTGTTTTTAGAACGATCAGCCATATAAAGGTACCGGAAATTAAGGATACAAATATCGCCAGGTATGGGTTTACAGAAGGTCGTAAACCTTGAGTTGGGAAAAGGTAGATGGATCCAATTATCAACATGATAATGCTCACAGCCAGGTAGATGTTTCTTCTGGGTTTGCGGGTGGCATAGATAAATGGAACAAGCATTAACACCAATACCAAGAGTGCCCATAAATTGATACCCATCCTAAAAGCACCTATTCCAGAAAGCGCTAAAGAGAATAGAGCCCCAATTTCAAGCACCCCGGTCCCAGGAGTAACGATTGCCAATAGCGTAAGGATCGAGCCTAAGACGAGCAAGACATAAGCAATATTTGGATCTGCAATGAATTCCATAGGGGCTCCTTTCGGGAAAGCCTATTTATTATTATACAACATACTAATCATAATTTAACTTATATACGTAGAATTTTGATTCAGGTTTTATCAAAATCGAATCTGCTTGAAGGTTAATTAGTAATGTTCTTGGTTCTTTTCCCAACAAGACGGAATAATTGCTGATATTTTGGATCAATTGATTTCAAATTGGGTTTTTGCTAAGGCGAAAATATTCATATTTAACGAACCAGTCAGATTTTACGCCAACTCTGATATAGGTTAGAATACAATTCTACAGATGTTTGTTATGATCCTGTTTGTTTTTGGAGGCTGGCTTGAACTTCGAAAAAATTTGTGTGTTTGGTCTTGGGTATATTGGTTTGCCAACAGCCAGTACATTCGCGACTCATGGCTTGCATGTCGTCGGAGTAGATATCAACGAACAAATATTGGAAACGTTGCGTAGTGGTGGTTTGCATATCCACGAGCCGGGTTTGAGATCATTGGTGGAGGCAGCTCTCCGATCTGGAAATCTAAACGTTTCGGATAAACCAGAAGAAGCA
>JBDRQK010000411.1:0-14335 GCA_043826315.1 Chloroflexota bacterium | reverse complement strand
GCTCTCTGGGATTTGCTTATCAGCCTGAATTCTACCTGTTGGATGCGTCTGGAAATGTGCTCCAAAAGTGGTTTGGATATGTTTCTGAAGATGAATTCCGGACAGTTTTCGAGAAATATGAATAAAATTCTTAGTCAGAATTCATCCCCAAATAAATAACAAGACCAGTCGGTTTTAATCGGCTGGTCTTGTTTCTATAAATAACGTCTCTTTACTTTTTGTGGATCTGGGTTAAAAACGCACCTACGGTGATACGATTGGCTTTCCATGTATTATTTACATAAATACCATTCACGCTCACTTTATCACCCTCCCGGAGGTCATTAAAAGAGATAGGGATAACGGTTGTCCCTGTCTTACGTAGATATCTGGTTACGTTATCAGTTATAACGGTAACCAATTCTCCTTTTCTTGCTTGAACCAGTTTATTCCCGTTGATGACCTTGATGGTAAGGGTTTTCAAAACAGGATCAATGGATTCAATCGTACCCACCATTGCAAAGATCTGGCGGGGACCTTGTTGAGCCTGGGAATAAGCTGCCATCGTTCCCTGACCATCAAATGGAACACCAGGACCATTCCCACCTGTCCCCGGACCTTTGGCAGCCACAGGGATTACCAACGCAAACGCAATAACAATTACTAGGATTAAAACTGAACTTTTTTTCATGGTATTTTCTCCTTTGTTTTATTTGACGATAATCCTTTGCTCAAGATACGGTATAAGAAATAAAAAATGGAATCTTTGCCTTACAATTTTGTTATTATTTCTATTCAGGTATTACCCTCTTTTACAACTGAATAATTGATACAATAACCCGTACCTCAATCAAATAACCTGCGTCTCAATAGGTGGAATGAAGTGTGATCACTGATAAAGATCTCTTGAAACTCGCCCGGCAGTTCGACCCTGCAACCCTGGCAAATATTTATGACACTTTCAGCCCGGGTTTATATCGCTATGCCATGCGATTGACATGCGATCAGGATCTGGCGGAGGAATGTGTAGCTGAAACTTTCAGCCGATTTTTACAGTCTTTAAGCTCTCGGAAAGGACCGCAGAATTATTTGCAGGCATACCTTTATCGTATCGCACATAACTGGATCGTAGATCATTACAGAAGAAAACCAATCGAGCCTGATCAGCTGGATGAAAAACAAGCTGATAATGGGCTTTCACCTGAAGAGCATTTGGGATCTACCATTCAGAATTACACCCTTAGAAAAGCTCTTTTTACACTTACCCCGGACCAGCAAAAAGTTATTGCTCTAAAATACCTGGAAGGATTGGAGAATATCGAAGTTGCCAGAATCCTTGAAAAACCGGTTGGTGCTGTCAAATCTTTACAGCATCGTGCACTATCAAATTTAAAAAAGATGATCGATCAAAGAGATTTTTTATGATAAATGATGGGTTGGATTCTAACTTGAAGAGCAAATTTGAATACTTGAAAATGATTCCTGAACGGAATCCTCAAGTAGTTGCAAGTGCCAAGGCGAACTTTTTAAGGCAGGCTGCAGCTTTGAAAGCAAACCAACATCAGAATGGATGGATCAATAATCTCTTTCCTTTCATCTCAATTAATGTGGACTTTCCCAAGTTAAGACCGATTGTGGCTGTCCTCCTGGTAATCATCATTCTGTTTGGAGGCAGTGCTGCCACAGTTTATGCTGCCCAGGACAGTTTGCCTGATCAGCCCTTATATAAAGTCAAAACCTGGAGTGAAGATCTGCTGCTGGCTGTGACTCGCTCCCCTCAGAATCAACTTGAGCATAACCTCAATTTTGCTGACCGGCGTATTTTAGAGATTGCAGGTATGCTGGCCGCGGATACTTCCATCCCGCAGCAGGTTCAAACCCGTCTTCAAGCTGAATTGGATCAAGCCCTGGAGTTGGCTGCCGGGATGGATGATCAGCAAATGATTATGGAATTGGAACGTATTGGTGTTCGGGCAAAAGTTCAATTGCAGATGATGTCCATGCTGATGGCAGGTGACACAAATTCACCTGACCCCGTGTTGGCGATGGTACGTTCTTCTTTGCAGCAGCAATTAGAGTTGACTGCTCAAGGGATGAGCGATACGCAAGGTTTCCGCATGCAGTATCAAAATCAATACCGGAATATTGACCCGACTCCATTACAAATTCAAGGTTCTGTGACCATTGATTCCAAGTATTCAATCACAAACACTCCTATGCATTCAGAGCCTATTTATTCAAAAACATCCACTCCACTGCCAACGGGTACCATTTATTCAAAAACATCCACACCAACGCCTCCCGGAAAGAAATTCTATGGGACCTCAACAGGTACCAGTAACGGCAAGAAAAATGATCCAACTGGTACACCCAAGCAGAGTGGAAATGAACAAAAAACCCCAACTCAAGATAAGGGTAAAAAACCATAGTTCAATATCCAACCAATTTAATTCCTTAAACATAATTCCTCCAGGTTTAATAGAGGGATTATGTTTTTTATAAATGAATGAATCAGAATCCTTTACTAAATCTTTACATGCTCTTGATTTTGGCTTTATCTTGTAGGCTTATATTTATATAAATGCATCTCAGGTTGTAAATATTAAATTTTTAAAGAAATAATAATGTTCATAAAAAGACATTAACCAAGAAATGACATTCTTGCATTGGCGTGCATCAAACCTGGGCATATTTTTGAGTTACAATGACCCTTGCTAGGTATTAGGAAAGAGTACCTTAATCGAGAGATTCGAACAGTGCAGAGATAAATGAAGATGGATTATATTTAAGATGATGTTGAACTTAGTGAATGGTTGATAAAAATATGGCAAAAATTCTGGTCATTGATGATGAACCCTCCATCATTAACCTGGTTGGCGCATACCTTAAACCAGAAGGTTATGATGTTTATACAGCAGCTGATGGCAAATCCGGGCTTAAAGCTGCACGTGCTTATAAACCGGACCTGATCGTGCTGGACCTCATGTTACCGGGAATGGATGGGATTGAGCTGCTTTCACAGTTGCGGCGTGAGTCCAATGTCTATGTCATCCTGCTGACCGCGAAAACTGAGGAGATTGATAAGATTGTTGGTCTTTCAGTGGGGGCGGATGATTATGTTACCAAACCATTCAGCCCTCGCGAGCTGGTTGCCCGTATTAAATCAGCGCTGCGTCGCTTGCAACCCGGCAGCAACTCGGTTGCAGACAGCCAGATCCTTTCTTTCAAACATGTCCGCATCGATGTTAGGGCTCGAACTGTCAGTGTGGATGATGTTCCCATTGAAATGACGGCCATCGAATTTGATCTTCTCAAAGCTTTAGCTGAAAACCGTGGTCGCGTTCTCACCCGTGAACAACTGCTTGAGATCGTCTGGGGCACCACCTATTATGGGGAGATGAGGGTTGTGGATGTTCATTTGGGTCATGTCCGTCAGAAACTTGGTGACCCCGCCTTGATCACCACTGTTCGGAGTGTAGGTTATCGTTTTGAGGATGAAACCTTATGATCTCATTCATTCGCAGCCATCTAGGGGTCAAGCTTTTTATATCTTATCTTGTCATCATATTGGCAGTAGCATTCATCTTGGTGACAGCAACCCGCTTCACCGTACCCGAGGCTTTTACCCGTCACATGGGTGGAGGGTTGAATTCCGGCACAGGTATGATGCAGGGTACCGGAGTTGGTCGAATTGCTATCGCTGATCTGTTTGCAAATTTTCAAGCCAGCTTCAACGAAGCCCTGGTATTAGCACTGGTAATTGCAGGGTCGGCAGCTATGCTGGTAAGCTTGCTGCTGAGTCGAGGAATTGTGGCTCCTGTCCGCCGGATGACCACTGTCAGTCAACACATCGCAGATGGTCATTATTCCGAGCGGGTCGAAACTGATAATCATGATGAACTCGGTCAACTGGCCCATTCGTTTAACCAGATGGCAGAAAATCTGGAGCAGGTTGAATTAATGCGTCGTCAATTGATCGCGGATGTCAGCCATGAGCTGCGTACCCCCTTGACAGCCATCCAGGGCTCTATGGAAGGATTGCTCGATGGAATCTTACCAGCAATCCCGGAAACCTATCTTCAGATCCACCAGGAGGCTGGTCGCTTGGCGCGCCTTGTGGATGATCTGCAGGAATTAAGTCGCGTTGAAGCAGGTGCATCTCCGCTTGAGATCAGACTTGTCCAGGTAAACAATCTTATCCAGACTACCATAAAGCGATTGACGCCTCAAGCGATCAAAAAGAAAATATCCATTGTTGCAGACCTGCTTGCAGATTTACCTCTGGTTCCGTTGGATGAAGCTCGCATCACACAAGTCCTCACCAACCTGGTCAGTAATGCGCTTCAATACACACAGGAAGGTGGAAGAATTCATATAGGTACCAGGCAGACCAAGGACGAGATTCAGGTCAGCATCACTGACACGGGTATCGGCATCCCGGCAGACCATATGGCGCACCTCTTCACCCGCTTCTACAGGGTTGATAAATCCCGTTCCCGCCAGGCGGGAGGAGGCTCCGGCATCGGTTTGACCATCGCCCGGCATCTGGTCGAATCCCATGGGGGACGCATATGGGTTGAAAGTCCGGGGGAAGGGCAGGGCAGCACCTTCACTTTTTCTCTGCCATTATCGATATAATCTTCCATAAACACATGGAAAGTGGATGCAATCCCACGTTTAAGCAATCGCATCTTTTTTGTTCGTAAAAATCCCCCCATGAGATTTAGGATTTTTTTCAGTTAATTTTTCCCAATAACATACCTTCATCAATTTGCTGGTTTATCTAAGATCGTAATAATTCAACATTACATTCCAGACATAGAGAAAATTGCACTGAAACGCAGGTCATATGGGGATCGCTTCCGCGATGGGAAGAATCCATAAAATCCATCCATACCTTCCGTTGTAATAATTGGGCGGAGAATATCAAGCAACAAATTTAATTACAATAGAGGTGGTAGTCTAAATCGATCTTAAATAGAGTGGTTCAGAAGGATGGATTGTATAAGAAAAAAAACTTTCTACCAACCCAAATAGCGGTCAATAGCTGCAGCTGCTTTACGACCCGCCACCATGGCTGTCACTACCAAATGGGGACCAGTCACCACATCTCCTCCGGTGAAAACTCCTTTTAGATTGGTAGCCCCAGTATGAAGGTCTGCCATTAGTAAGCCATTGGAGTGCGTCTCTATTCCAGGGGTAGTTTCACTTATGATCGGATCAGGTTTGTAACCAATCGCGAGAATGGCAGTATCAACCTCGATGATAAAATCCGAACCTTCAATTACCTTGAATTTACGCCGACCACTCTCATCTGCTTCTCCCAATTCAGTACGCACGCACTCGATCTGTGCCAGGTGTCCATCCAACCCGGCAATGAAGCGCACCGGTTGGGTCAGGAAATGGTATTGTGCCCCCTCTTCAACTGCCATCATACGGTCCTTGTAGCTTCCGGGCATTTCAGCTTCACTGCGCCTGTAAAGGCATGTTACTTCCTTTGCACCGGAGCGTAGAGCAGTTCTCAGGCAGTCTGCAGATGTGTCTCCTCCACCAATAACCACAACTTTTTCTTTAACATCAGGGCGGGAACACATTTCGTGGGGCAGTAGATCCATATCCACATTGGCACGCACCAGAAAATCTGTAGCTTTGTATATACCTGGCAAGGTATCACCTGGAACACCCAGGGAAGCGTCCACAGTTGTGCCCACACCAATATAGATGGCGTTGTATCCACCTTGAAAGAGTTTTTCAATTGTGATCTTGGGGCCGATATAAGTATTACCCACGAAAGTAACACCAGCCCGTAGCAGGTCATCCCAAATATCAAATACGACCTTTTTGGGTAGTTTAAAGTTAGGAATACCATATGTAAGTAATCCGCCTGGTGCTGGCCAGGCATCGAAGATCGTTACCCAATGACCATGCCCCACCAATTCTTTTGCACATGCCAACCCGGATGGACCCGCGCCTACAATCGCAACTTTCTTGCCTGTAAACTTACCTACCGGAATGGTCACACCTTGTTTACGACGTTGATAATGGGTGGAAAATGCTTCAAGTGCACCTGTCGGAACAGGAAGAGATCCCTTACGACCGCGCACACAAGCTCCCTCGCATAATTTGTCTTGCGGACATATACGTCCGCATACCTCAGGTAATGAGCTGGTTTGTCGATAAACCCCGGCTGCTTCAAGGAATTGACCATTCTCGATCAACCACATTGCGTAAGAGATATCGTTCCCAGCCGGACAGGTTTTTTGGCAAGGAGCAGGATCCGGGCAGTGTATGCAGCGCGTTGCTTCGTAAACAGCCCATTCCTCGTCCAATCGGAGGATGGCTTCATCAAAGTCTTTGATTCGTTCTTTAGCCGGTCGTAATGGTAATCCGCTCGATTCAATTTTCATGCGTTCTTTTCGATCTACTGACGAAAAATCACGTGAGAGTATTCCTGTCATTTTTTTTCTCCTGTAATTAGTGGAGGGCTTTAAATTCAAGCATAGTTGGGGGAGTGGATAAAGATTTAATTTTATATAAGTATAAACAGCTGAATAAAAACAACCTAGTACCTTTTAGCACCTAATTAGTCTGTAAATAATCCCAAATATACCAATTAAGTCATTTGATAATATTTATCAAACCTGTATGATAATCCCTGTATCTTTTCCATTTATTCTACATCCAAAGAATAAATATATCAAATATTTTTTCTAAAAGGAGAAATTAAAATGCTAAAAATGAATGAGGCAAGTTGGGATCGGATCGCCCGTGTCGTACTCGGTATTGTATTACTGGCCTTGGGTTGGTTCAACGTGGTACCAGGTGGATGGGGAGTCTTCCTCAAGATCATTGGTTTTGTGCCGTTGATCACTGGCCTGGTGGGTTGGTGCCCGATCTATTCTATCTTTAAAACAGGAACCAAAAAGAACTGACTTTTAAATATTAATATGTGAAAAGAGAGCCTTTCAATTTCTTGAAAGGCTTTTTTCTTTTATTGGATTTGGTCCATTGATAATTGTCAAGGTTATTATGGTATTGAGGTGAAATTACTTATATTTAACCAGGGTATCAGCCAGGACTTTTAGGCGCTGATCAACCTTGTAGAAAACAGTGTCTTGAGGGTAGCTGCCATCCGGTTGGAGCTGACCGGCAGGAATTCCTGTTAGTAATTCGATACCTTCTTCTATACATCTGATTGGCCAAATATGGAACAAACCAATCCGGGCAGCGTCCAGTACTTCTTCTTTAAGCATTAGATTGGAAAGATTGCTCTCAGGGATTAACACTCCCTGTTCACCTGTCAAACCGATCGCTTTACAAACATTGAAATAGCCTTCAACTTTGTAGTTTACACCACCAATAGCCTGAACGCGGCCTTTTTGATCGACCGACCCGGTCACAGCCATGCCCTGCTTGATGGGCAACCCGGAGAGGGCAGATAAGATGGCATAAAGTTCTGTGCTGGAGGCGCTATCGCCATCCACACCTGAATAGCTTTGTTCGAAAACAAGGCGTGCATTAAGGCTGAGAGGTTTTTCTTGGGCAAATTTATCAGCCAGAAAACCTGCCAGTATCAGAACTCCTTTGGTGTGGGTTGGACCACCCATTTCAGCTTCCCGTTCGATATCCATTACGCCGGTACGTCCCAATCCAATACTGGCAGTGATTCGATTTGGCTTCCCTATTTCCAAATCCCCCAGGTCCAAAACTGATAATCCATTAACCTGCCCTGTTTGTTCACCGCTGATATCAATCTCGATAATCCCGTTAGTGATCATCTCAATGATACGATCTTGGTACAGGCTGGATCGATAATAATGTTCATCAATCGCCTTGCGGATGTGTCCTACAGAAATTTTGCTGGAATTCTCCAGTTGTGCATAATAATAGGCTTCTCGAACAACATCGCTGATCTCACCAAATCGTGTGGAGAGTTTTTCCTGGTCATCTGCCAGCCGCGAGCCATGTTCCACGATACGTGCCAGGGCATTAGCATCCAGATGAAAAATATCTTCAACCATGCACAAATGCGCCACAAATCGTGCATAATTAAGAGTGTTTTCCTCATTGCGCGGCATCTGTGTATCAAAATCTGCTTTTACTTTAAATAATTCATAAAAATGTTCATCCAATGTCAATAGCGTCCTATAGATTTCCGGTTTTCCCACCAGGATCACCTTGATGTTCAATGGAATTGGCTGTGGACGCAGGCTTTTGGTTGTGGCAAAGCTAATTTTTTCACTCACATCTTCGATCTGTAATTCATCATTGGAAAGAGCTCTCTTCAGGCTTTCCCAAACCAGTGGGTTGCGTATCAGGTCATTGATAGGTAAAACGATATACCCGCCATTAGCCTTGTGTAATGAACCACCTCGTATCAAGGTGAAATCAGTCACCAGGGTGCCGAATCGGGCTTCCTGCTCGATTCGCCCAAAAAGATTGTAGTAAGTTGGATTGGGTTCCAAAATGACAGGTGCTCCCCTCTGATCAGAGTTATCCGTTATCACATTGACCTGGTAACGTTTTTCAACAGGCTCTTTTACCCGGGAGGACAGTGCAGGAATTTCCGGTTGCTCTTCTGCCTTGGGGTGAAAATCATCCAGGTGGGTCAGGATATTGCTCAGAACATGATCGAGATGGATCAATACTTCAGGTAGATCCTTGTATTTGATTTTTTGGCTGTCAAAAAGATGTTGAATAGCATTCAAGGCAACTTCATTTTCATCTTTGCTCAGGGCTTCCTGTGCGCTTTGATCTATCTGCCGGGATTGCCTGAGAGCAGCTTCCACCTTGCTTTGTAATTGTTGTTGTTTCTTTTGGAGAGCCTCCTTCTCACTGGAACTAAGCGCCAGAAGTTTTTCTTCACTTAATGGTTTTCCTTTCTCGATTGGTATGATTACTAACCCCATGGATGTGGGTCGGATGGCGAAACCTTCTTGTTGGGCGTGTTGGTTGAGTTGAGTTAGAATAACCTCTTTTTGGTTCTGAAATCCACTTACAAGCTGATCGATCCGGTTTGCATATTCCTCGCTTTCAAACAAATGCTGGAGTTCATGTTTTATTTCGGCGATCAGGCTGTTCATGTCATTTCCGAATTCTTCAGCTTTCCCAGCCGGCAGTTGTAGTACTTTGGGATGATAATTATCCCGGAAGTTGTTCACATAACACCAGTCGGAAGGCACACTCTCAAGATTGGCGATTTCCTCAAGAAAGCGTTTGATGGCTGTTGTGCGTCCGGTTCCTGGCTGACCGGAGACATAGATGTTAAAACCTTTTTCCTTGATACCCATTCCAAAACGCAGCGCTCGTACAGCCCGTTCCTGCCCAATGATGGTCTGCGTAACTACAATTTCCTCGCTCGAAATAAATCCCAGGCTTTTTGGGTCACAATACTTTCGATACTTATCAACGGATAATTCAGCGATCATTAAGGAGACCTCTCTTCAATTTTATCGATTACATTGGATCAGTTTTCCCTGTCGGGCAGATTCCTGGGCCTGTGCATAAACATCCAGCAGCTTGTGAGCTTGGTTAACAATATCGAATTCACATGCCCGTATCTTTGCAGCCAGGCTCATTTTTATTCTTAACTCCTGGTCGGTTACCAATTTCTCAATTCCTTGTGCGAGTGCCTCGACATCATTTAAGGTCATGAAACCCTGAACCCCATCTTCAAGAACATCCCGGGTTCCACTCCCATCCACTGCAACCACAGGCAATCCTGCTGCCATGGCTTCCAGGGTGACCAACCCCTGGGCTTCAGCTACGGATGCGAAGCAAAAAATATCTGCAGCCACCAAGTAATTTCCTACCTTGTCTAAATCGATGCCTCCAGGCATCTCCACTTGCCCCGTGATTTCCAGATTTCTGGCTTTTTTTTGCAGTTTTTTTCGTTCTGAGCCATCTCCCAGCAGGACCAGTCGAACTCCCGGTATCTTTCGCATCACCATTGCAACCGCTTCCATTAAGAGTTCCCAATTTTTTTCGATTGCCAGTCTTCCAGCTGAGATCAAGATAATCTCATCATTCCATTTGCGCTTCCGTCTTTCAATTTGGCGATTAAGTTTCTCAAACAACCCTAGATCAACCCCGGTGGGGATGGTCGTGATCTGTTCACTGAAACCGTATTCTTCCATTAATATCTGGCGCATACTGTCACTGGGTGTGATGATATGGTGACATTTTTGCAGGTAATCACACAATATATTGTCAATCTGTTCCTTAATAAAATCCTGTCCAAATGAACCGGCGTAACGGCTGTATTCCCAATATCGGCTATGAAAAGTAAAAACAAGAGGCAAATTGTATTTGGCAGAATTATTGGCTGCTGTTTGTCCCAACAATACCGGGTGGTGGCTGTGGATTACTTCCATTTTTAGGCTTGGCAATATATGATCAATACTGGATGAAATTGGAATTACGAACGGAAGATCGGGAAATTGCGGAAAATCCAATGAAGGATAACGAAAAATAAAAGGTTCGTCATCTATGTAATCTTCCGTTTGCGGGGAGAAAACAAAAACATTGTGACCCATTTCGACTAATGCCTTGCGAAAAGACCCAACTGAGCGGACAACACCGCTGATGGTAGGGTTATAAGCATTGGTATAAAAGCCGATGTGCATGTTTCCTCCCAAACAGAATGTACAATTTACATCTTGAATTACTTTATTAATTATACTTTACCCTTTATTCATGTGATTGGTGTGATCTAATACAATTAACAGAACTTTCTTGGAATCGTTATACTTGTTCTCCCATAACCTGTAAATTACTAACACTTGACAAATGCGCAGAAGAAGAGTATAAAAGATACCGACTAGTCGGTATATATTATACTGATTTAAGGAGCAAATTATGCAACAACGCAGCGAAGAAACGCAAGCCCGGATTTTGGACGCTGCTGTCCGTTGTTTTTCAATTTCAGGTTTTAACGGTGCAAGTGTGGATGAGATCTGCTCAGAAGCTGGTGTCAGCAAAGGTGCTTTTTATCATCATTTTCCCACCAAACAAGCTGTTTTTTTGGAATTGTTAAATGGCTGGTTGGGAACAATTGATTCAGGGCTTAAAGCTGTCCGTCAAGATACTGTTCCACAAACCTTGCTTCACATGACAGCCATGTTACCGGTCATATTTGCCAGCGCAGACGACCGATTGCCTTTGTTCCTGGAATTCTGGCTGCAAGCCAGTCGTGATGATGCAGTTCACCAGGCAATGATCGCACCCTATCACTATTTTACAGATTATTTCACCAGTTTAATAGAAACTGGAATTTCCGAAGGATCGCTCAAAGACGTTGATCCTGAGATAATTTCCCAGGCCATCTTGTCCATCGCTATTGGAACCTTGTTGCAAGGTCTGCTGGACCCGGATCGCATAGATTGGTCTCGAGTGGCAGAGCAAAGCATACAGGCATTACTGGCCGGGGTGATTATAAGTTGATGATCAAAATTGAGGAGTCATAACATGATATTGGTTACAGGTGCTACCGGTCACATTGGGAATGTACTTATCAGGCAGCTTCTGGAAAAAGGCGAAAAAGTGCGAGCCCTGGTATGGAAAGGTGAAGACACTACACCGATCCAGGATTTACAGGTCGAAACAATTGAAGGAGATGTGCTTGACTTGCCTAGTCTGGAAACTGCTTTTAAAGGGGTGGAGACAGCCTATCATTTGGCTGGCATTATTTCAATTATGCCGGGGAATAATCCATTCGTCTGGGATGTTAATGTGCAGGGTACACGCAATGTCTTGCAAATTGCCCGGCAGACTGGTATCCGTCGCCTTATTTACACCAGTTCCATCCACGCCATAGCTCGAGCTCCACATGGTTTACAAATCGATGAGACACTTCCATTTGATATGAACAATCCTTACGGTGCATATGACCGCTCAAAAGCTGAAGCCTCGCTTGATGTTCAAAAAGCCAGCCGGGATGGTTTGAACGCTGTCATTGTGTGCCCAACAGGGGTGATCGGCCCTTATGATTTCCGGCGCTCTGAAATTGGAAATGTCATTCTGGATGCTGCCCGGCGAAAAACCACCCTTTATGTGGATGGGGCATATGATTTTGTGGACGTACGTGATGTGGCTGATGGCATGATCAAAGCCAGTGAACATGGTCGCAGTGGAGAAAGCTATATCCTTTCCGGGCACAAGATCTCTGTGCGTTACCTGCTTGAGACTGTCCGCGAAGTGACTGGATATGCCTTCCCAAAGATCAAGATCCCTTTCAATCTGGCCGAGGCTATGTCACGATTAATGCCCTCTTATTATAACTGGCGTAAAACCAAGCCAAAATTTACACCCTACTCACTGGAAGTATTGCAAAGTAATTCAGATATCAGTTATGCCAAGGCTGCCCGTGAGTTGGGTTATAAACCTCGTCCAATTTATGCCAGTATTGCCGACACGGTGCGCTGGTTCCTTGAGAATTACCTCCTGTTGTTTGCCAGGAAACTTACTTGATGAGTTTCAAACAGAGACCAGATGATTGAGAGAACCGGAATTGCCCTGGTTACCGGGGCTTCCAGTGGGATCGGGGCAGCAACAGCCCGAATTTTAGCCGACCATGGGATGCATGTCATTCTGACAGCACGCCGTTTGGAGAGATTGCTTGGTTTAAAATCTGAAATTGAGGAGAACGGCGGGCAGGTGGATGTTTTTCCAGCGGATCTAACCCGGGAAGATGAACGTAAATCACTATTTGATAAAGTTCATACCCTATCGAGAAACATTGATCTGCTCGTAAATAACGCCGGGTCAGGTTGGTATGGTTATTATTCCGAAATGCCCTGGGAAACTGCACGTGAGATGATGGCGCTGAATGTCTCTGCATGTGTCCACCTGACAAACCTGTTTTTAGCCGGTATGCGTGTGCGTGGCCAGGGACATATCATCAATATCGGGTCCATCGCTGGCAGTTTTCCAAACCAGGGAGTCGCTATTTACAGCGCTACCAAATCCTTCCTCGATGCTTTTACATCAGTCTTATATCGTGAATTACGCGGCTCACGGATCCATGTCAGTGTGGTGCGTGCCGGACCTGTTATCACAGAATTTTGTGAATCAGCCTCATTACGGAAAGGCGGCAGACATCTGCCAACGGAATTTATGGGTGTTCCTGCTGAAAAAGTGGCTCACCGCATTTGGGATCTTTTCAAAAAGCCTCGCAAAGTGATCTATGTCCCGGGTTATCTGCGGATCACCCCTTGGGTGGAGTTATATTTTGGCTGGTTGGTTGACAGGCTTGGTCCACTTCTATTGAAATATCGTACTCGTTAACCACCGATTTGGTTCATGACCCGGTTACGGGCGAATTCCCCGTCTGCCAAGCCGTGACCCCAGGGTTTGTTCCAGACAGCTTCCAGGATCAGGTTCTTGATCTCAATCTCAGTGGCACCAGTCCGAAGAGGGGTCAATAGGTCAATTTCAAGATCCCTTAAAAGGCATATTCTTAAAATGCCATCGGCAGTCAGACGAGCGCGCGTACAATCTGAACAGAAAGGTTGGGATACGGAGGATATAAAGCCAATATCACCTTTTGCTCCAGGAATATGAAATAACCTGGCTTCACCATCCAATTGGCCATCGTTTAATGATTCCAGGACACCAACTTCGGCCTCCACTCGGGCTTTGATCTGGTTCGCATTGATAACCTGACTTAATTGAAAATCTGTTGCTCCCCCGAAAGGCATCATTTCAATGAAACGAACCTGCCAGGGATTGGTCATTGTCAGTCTGGCCAGGTCCGCTACTTCATCTTCGTTATAACCTCTCACTACCACTGCATTGATCTTTACTGGAGTCAGGCCTGCTGCCTCAGCCGCCAAAATTCCTTCCCAAACATCTTCCATATCCCCCCAGCGTGTCAGTCGCTTAAATCGGGCAGGGTTCAGGCTGTCCAGGCTGATATTAACCCGTTTTAAACCTGCCTTGGCAAGAGGGATTGCCAGGCGTGGAAGTAAAACCCCATTCGTTGTCATGGTCACAATTTCGATCCCGGGAGTGGCAACGATCCCACGCACAATTTCAACCACATTTGCCCGTATTGTTGGCTCCCCTCCGGTCAAGCGGATCTTGTTGAAGCCCAGTTTGGCGAATAAATGCGTAAAAAACAGGATTTCATCATCCTGCATTAATTCAGCATTCGGACGAAAGGTCATGTCTGCGGGCATGCAATAAAGACCTCGCAATTTACAATGGTCTGTCAGACTTATGCGCAAGTATTGAATTCTTCTACCATAGCGAACAATTGCCATGAACCCTCAAGTAATTTCTACCTATAAAATTTATCATCTCAATAAATTGGTGAAAATGGGGGGTCCGAATGTGGCATTGCACATTTACGAACCCC
>JBDRQK010000410.1:0-4986 GCA_043826315.1 Chloroflexota bacterium | reverse complement strand
ATGTATGTGACCCGACCACCTGATCCGTGATATGCAGGGTGAATATGAAAGAAAAAACGCATGAGACGTGTTTTGAATGACTCTGGCATGGAATCCGCCTGCCTATCCGTTGATAAACTTCATGAAGATTTCAACCGGAAGGTCCTCTTTGATCATCTCAAGTTCACCCACAGTCCGCTTAACTGCACCAGAAAAAGCAAATTCAAATTTTTTTCCACATGCAGGGCTATCCAAGTTCATCCAAGCATGCGAATCGTGAGGCAGAACAGGAATTACAAGTCTTTTTATAAAAGGAATAAAGCTTAATAGCTCAAGAGGATAATATAATTTTCCAGATCTTAGCAATGAGCTGGATAAGATCGACTCATCCAAAGGGTCTATTTCGTCCGCTGATGGCCATGCGCCGTCATCGAATTTTTCCAGCCACAAAGATACATAATTGGTATGGGCATAAAAATCCTGGGCAGTGTGTAAAAGCATCCCGAATGCTTTCCAGGCAGAATCCAAATCCATCCGTTTGATCGACAAAACAACAATATCGCGCTGATTTTGGAGGTAAGCCTGCCCTTCTTTTATTTGGTTGTTGTCAAAATGGATTTCAGAATAACCGATCTGCCTGGCGATCGCATCCTGTTTCTGGTTGGCTCGGATCACTTTTTCCAGAACCAGCGGTGTGAATGTTTTTTCAAGGGCAAGGCGGGTAATTTCTGCATGAATAGGGATCAACATGGATTATTTCAACTTTTCAAATCATTTCCAGAATGCTGCAAGGCGAGATCCCTATTTAGATATCGAACTTTCAATTATTTTAACCTCAACCTATTTGAGCCATAACGATAAGGATCGAGGATCAATTTATTTTATCCAGGAAATCCATGGATGATTCTTTAGAATTGGGTCATGTATCAGGACTCCAAGTTATAAGATTATACGCCATGGTTCTTGAGAAAAGCAACCTATTTCTTCTTAATATGAGTATAATCTCTGAATGCCAACAATCTATACGCGCAAAGGGGATGATGGTACCACCGGATGGCTGGGAGAAGGTCGCATTTTAAAATCCCACCTGCTTATTGAGACCTTGGGTTGCCTGGATGAAGCCAGCGCGTCGCTCGGTCTCGCCCGAGCCTACTGCCAGGATCTTCGTGTACAAAATTTAATTCTGGCGATCCAACGGGATCTGTACAAGATGATGGCAGAAGTAGCTGCCTCTCCCGAAAACAAGGAGCACTTTCGTTCCCTGGACACAACCAGTATTAACTGGCTGGAAGAACAAGTAGAGATCTTTACTTCCATCACACAGGTACCCAAAGAATTCATCTTACCGGGAGAAACACTTGCCGGGGCTGCTCTTTCTCTGGCACGCACGATCGTGCGCCGATCCGAACGACGATTGGCTGAATTACAGGAAAAAGAAGAAATACAAAATCCCATCCTGTTGCAATATCTCAATCGGTTATCCTCACTTTGTTTTATTTTGGAATTATACGAAAACCAATCTGCTGGAAATCCATCAACAATTGCAAAAGGAGAACCACAGAAGTGATCGGTACCCTGATCAACATTGCCACCGTCTTAATTGGCGGTATTTCAGGGCTTCTCTTTGGGTCACGACTGCCGGAACGGGTACGCCAATCTGTGGTGGCAGGGCTGGGTCTTTTTACAATGGGTTACGGATTCTTGAATTTTTTCCACACGGAAAACCCCCTGCTGGTGCTGGGCAGTCTTTTAATTGGAGCCCTGCTGGGAGAATGGTGGAAGATCGAAGACGGATTACAAAAACTGGCAGGTTTCCTTGAAACACGCTTTTCGGGTAAACAGGAAGGTTCCAACAGATTTGTGCGAGGCTTCTTAATTGCATCCATCCTTTTCTGTGTCGGACCAATGTCCATACTTGGCTCCATTCAGGATGGTCTGACCGGTGATTACAGTATCCTGGCAACCAAAGCTGTCCTGGATGGATTTGCAGCCCTGGCTTTCGCATCCACACTCGGCGTGGGGGTTTTGTTCTCTATTGTGGTCATTCTTGTTTACCAGGGAGGTTTAAGTTTATTGGCTGCTCAACTAAGCCAGGTATTCACGACCTCCATGATGACTGAAATGAATGCAGCAGGCGGCATACTTCTGGTTGGCATCGCCATATCCAGTTTGTTGGAAATCAAGCCCATTCGCATGGGGAATTTTATCCCGGCCTTGATCATCGCACCTTTATCTGTTGCAATCTTAGCACTTTTTAAATAGGAAAACTCCTTCAGCTCAACTTGCGATCCCTGGAATAAGGGTCAAGCTGAAGGAGTTTTCTGGACAACCATTTCTACAATCTGGTTCTTTTTTTCCTACAACTAATTTTACTGACCAGCCAGGGCTGCATCAATGGCAGCGGAAAGTTCAGCATAACTCGGAATAAATCCCGGTGTAATTTGAATTCCATTCACAAACACACTGGGAGTTCCAGTCACCCCTATATCAACGCCATCGTTAAAGTCCTTTTCAATATCCGCTTTAAATTGATTTCGATTGAAGCAGGTATTGAATTCATTCATATCCAAACCCAGGCTCTCTGCAAAAGCGACCAGGCGCTTGTCGCTAAAAGATCCCAGGTTCTCACCATTCCAATTTAAGTATAAGATGGCTTTGTAATCCCAGAACAGATTCTGCGCGCCTGCACACATGCTGGCGTTGGCTGCCTGGTGTGATTCCTTGGTGGTTACCAGGCTGTCTATAAAGGGGTATTGATGGAAAGTATAGAATACTTTTCCAGTATCCACATAATCGATTATGACTTGAGGTTCCACGGTGTCAGAGTAGCTTTTGCATGCCGGACATTGAAAATCTTCCCATACATCCACCTTTACGGGTGCTTCCGGATTTCCAATTGTAGTCCCATTGACCGGTGAATTGAATTTGTGCGGAGTAATTTCTGTTACAGGACCAACCGGTTTTAATGTTGGATAGATCAATGCTGTCGCAAGTAATAATGCACCCACGATCACCATGATAATGATGATCAGACGTTGCTTCTGTTGTTGCTTGCGATGTTTTTCACGTAAATCCTGGCGTTTACTCATCCGTTCTCCTCATTGATTATTTAATCAGATAATTTAAGGTGAAAGTCAGGGTGTGAAAACAGGAACAGCTTGTTTTCACACCCTAACACACAATGTTTTGAGAAATACCCTATTTGTGTTCAAGGATTTTGCCATATCATGATGGATTTGTCCAGCAAATATTATTAGAAATGGATATGAATTTTTTCATCCAATTCTAATAAATCTGGTTCTTTTGGAGGTGTGTTGTGGGCATATCTTTGCAGATCGTTTCATAAAAAAAATTCGAGCTTTTTATCACCCAATATTTCCTGACAGGTATTTAGATCTGGTGAAAAGGCTTATTCACAATTAAGGCATGATCATTATGCGGATCTCTCCCATCAATTTGGAATGGATGAATTTGGTGATTTGCCTTTTCCCTGATCAAATTAAGGATTATCTATTTCACAGCATAAACATATACTGGATACCTATCCCCGGTTTCCCTGAAGCCGATATTTTTGTAAAGCGATAGTGAGATTGGATTGTCACTTTGTGTATTTACAGAGATGCTTGTTATTCCAATCCGGTTCAGTTTTTGGATCATATCTGTAACCAGTGAATAACCTATTCTTTTTCCTTGCAGGGCAGGATGAACCGCCAGGCGTGCCAGGTGCCCCCCCAGAAGATTCTTGGTACTGATCTGGTAGCCTACAATAACACCCTCATCTTCCACGATCGTAGCCAGGGCAGCCTGCTTCATTGCTTTGTGAAGAGCAGATGAAGAATTGTGCCAGAGAGGACCGAATGCAATTGCATCGACACCGGTCACTTGCGGAATATCAGTTTCAACCATATTTCGAATCGTGAATCTTGCAGGAAGTTTTACTCCTGCGATAGTGTCCCCCCTCCAGGAAAGCATGACGATATCCTGATGATTAGTGAAATCACACCCTGCAAGGATCTCTTGAAACCATTGATCAAGAACGATCACGGCTGCTTGATATCCACCCCTGCCTTCCAACATTCGAAGGACATGCGCCCACAAAATATTCCAGGCAGAGTCTGCAGTAAAGGCTTCATTAGTTGAAAACACCCGCACCCAGCCAATTAACGGTGGGTCTGGTGGACATGCCAGGACAGATTGTATCTGTCCATTTTGTTCAATAACGAGATAGGGGGAAAAGCCGATCCATTCCAATGGAGTCCGCCAATCGAGATGACGGTGAACAAAACTCCCATTGGAGATCAGGTGCGAAATCTGGTCACTGTCACCGGGAACAGCTGGTCGAACCGAGTAATCCGCCTTTACCGCCATAGACGCATAAAGAGAAGTTTTCTCAGGATACGCTGTAAAAAGGAGGGTTTTTCTACTTCCATCAGACCATCCTGCATGGAGATGACAGCATCTGTGAATTTTCCCTCGCTAAGGCGTAAGGCGGCAATTGCGCGCATTACTTCCGCTCGCAACTCAGGCTCTCCGGCATCATCAAGAATTTCTGCTGCTCCTTCATATAAAGCGATAGCTTCTTCTTTTCGTTTCAAATCCCCCAAAGCCGCGGCTTTATTTGCCACTGCCATACCCTGGCGCTTCTTATCTCCGGCTGTAGCAAATAAATCATCAGTTCCCAGAACTGCTTCATAGGAAGCCAGGGGATTGCCATCTTGAAGAAGAGCAACAGACTGATTATTTTTCATCTCAGCCGCCATCAGCTGATCATTTGCTGATGAATACTCATCGGCTGCCTGGTTAAAAAGGGTAGCTGCCAGCCTATATTTCTTCCCCCCGTAGGCTTGTTTTGCATTTTCTACAAGTTGATCCAATTGCGAAGTCCCCATCGTGGATTAGAGCGTAATCTCCAACAGGCTCTCTGCCACGGAGCGAAGTTTATCCGGTGAGAGGCCACTCAACGATAATGCCAATTCAAGGTAGGGCTGGTTGACAGGATTACAGACA
>JBDRQK010000409.1:0-2695 GCA_043826315.1 Chloroflexota bacterium | reverse complement strand
AATGTGTATGTAATGGATACCTGGAATTACCGCATCCAAAAATTCAGTTCAGATGGAAAGTTTCTATCCATGTGGGGCAGCAATGGATTGGGTGAGAGTCCATTCGCATTTTACGGTCCACGCGGTGTAGCTGTGGATGAGAATGGAAATGTTTATGTAGTGGATACGGGTAATAAGCGCATCGTTGTGTTTGACGCCTCGGACAATTACATCACTCAATTCGGGGTCCCCGGGATGGGTAATGGGCAATTGGATGAGCCAGTTGGAATTGCACTCGACAAGCAGGGTCTGGTATATATCACGGATACCTGGAATTCACGCGTCCAGGTGTTTTCTCCGGATGCAGCTGGACTTGTCTATACATCTATTAATTCCTGGGAAGTCAGCGCCTGGTACGGTCAATCCCTTGAGAACAAGCCATTTATCGCAGTGGATAAGAACCAGAATGTCTTTATAAGCGATCCTGAGGGTTGTCGTGTTATCGAATTCACCAATGCCGGCTCACTTTTGCGGACCTGGGGGGATTGCGGATTTTCCCAAAACCAATTTAGCTTGCCGGTAGGATTGGCGGTAGATAAATCTGGTGGCTTGTGGGTAAGTGATGCAGGAGAGAACAACCGCTTGCTTCATTTTTCAGCCTTGGCGATATCCGCCTCAGGGAATTAATCGCCTTTTACAAATTTTTGATCTCAATTGGTTCGATAAATTCTGTCAGGGGAAAACTGAAAATGCGGGAGTAAAAATATAGCTCAACTTCCAGGGCTCGTTTGATGCTCCCGGCTTTTCGAAAACCATGTTGCTCATCTGCGAAAGTAACATACGCTACTGGTAATCCTTTTTCGACCAAGGCTCGGAACATGCGTTCAGATTGGATGGGTGGTACGACTTTATCTTCACTGCCCTGCATTAAAAGAATTGGCGCATTGATCTGATCGATAAAGTGGATAGGTGAGCGTTGATAATAAACCGCTTGGGATACAGGGTATGGACCAACCAGGCTGTCGAGGTAATGAGCTTCAAATTTATGAGTATCCAAAGCTAGAGTTTCAAGGGAACCTATGCCATAACGACTGACACCGGCTGTAAAAGTCTTGTGAAAAGCAAGGGCACATAAAGCGGTGAAACCCCCGGCGGAACCTCCAGTGATGGACATTCGTTTGCCGTCCACGAGTCCTTGTGTGGCAAGGTAATTAGCTCCTTGGATGCAATCTTCCACATCGAGCACACCCCAGTTCCCATTCAGGCGAAGGCGGAAGTGGCGACCATATCCGCTGCTTCCGCTGTAGTTAACATCCAGAACTGCGAAACCCCGGCTCGTCCAGAATTGGATCTTCAGATTTAAGGCAAGTGAGGCTTCCGAAGTGGGTCCACCGTGTAACATAACGATAAGAGGAGGTTTTTCATCTGGAGCAGAGGTGTGGTCTGAATTTGCCGGGGGGTAGAAATTTCCAAAAGCACTCAGGTGATTTTGAGAAGGAAATTCAATCGTCTGTGGAATGGAGATAAAATCTTTTTCGATCAGGTTTGCGCCGGTCTGGCGAAATATTTCTTGTGACCCGGTTTCCAGGTCGAGGCTGACCAGTTCTGATGGGCGATCAATGGATCCACCCACAAAAAGGATCTTTCCATTATTTACACAAAGAGAAGAATACTCGACGTAGGGAGTTGGTATATTTCTCAATTCCCTGGAGGGTATATCCAGTCTGGCCAGTCGATTTTGACCTGACCGTGTATAGGTGCAGATCAACTGACCTGTACCGAAAAAGGCGTAAGTGGATAAACCAAATACCCATTGTGGTAATCCGAATTCAGCTTGGAGATCACACAAGGAAGTCATTTGATCATCTTTAAAGCGATAGGGAGTCCACCAACCACTTCGATCCGAGATGAAAAACAAATCGCCACCCGGTGACCATTCAGGTTGAAAAACCGATTCGTTCTGTCCGCCAGCTATGCAATGGACATTGATAATTTTTCCAGAATCATCGAATGACCCAACCCAGAGCTCACAACCATCCCAGGGCATATTGGGATGATTCCATGTCAACCAGCACAAAAGGCTTCCATCCGGGCTGATACGTGGGTTTGAATAGAAATCGTTACCTTTTATCAGGATCTCAATTGGTGACGTTCCGTCTATGGAGATAGCGACCACCGAATTGGTGACTTCCTGCTCGCTTTCTGCATGATGTTCACGGATGCAGATTAGGCGATGATGCCTATCATCCAATGCGAAATCAGCGTAACGGTCGTGGCTATCTGGAGTAAGTGGAAATGGGTCACTTCCAGGAACCTGACAGTATAGGCGTTGATCTTCAAAATTGCTAAAGTAAATCACCCCTTTAAAAACCTGGTAGGATGCACCACCATACTCATGGACCCTGTTGCGGACATTGTATTCAGGTGGTGTGATGTCAGCAATACTTCCATCCGGAGTTTGACGAACGATCACCTGGCGACCAGATTGGTTTGCGCGAAATTCAAGCCAATAAATGGAATCCTGTTCACAAATGACCTCATCTATTCGGTTGGCGTTGGCAGTGACGAGATCGGTTGTTATTGGGGATTTCCAGGAACCGTAAGGGGCGATCTTTTTTTTTGTCATAATCGAGATCCTGTAAAATACTTGCTAATTGAATAATAATATGTCCTTGATCAATCTGGCAGTCTCCGAAGGACAATGGGATGTGGTGGA
>JBDRQK010000408.1:0-2148 GCA_043826315.1 Chloroflexota bacterium | reverse complement strand
TGTACACCTTATTGCTCAGGTGAATTTACTGTGGAGGAGGGCAAAGAGATCAACCTGGGCGAGATCACTGTTTCTTCTGGTGAAAATCCTTCTTCTTTGCCAATACCGACACAAACGACTTCCCCTCCTTTTTGAGAAGTTTCTGTTCGTGCATTAAAATATCAATTCCAGGAGGCAAATATGGATCAATTCAAAGACTGGCAGGACAATGAGATCTCCACCGGGAAGCAAGTGGTTTTATTGGTGGTAGGAGCATTGATATTTCCAACAGGTATTCCGGCTATTCTTGGGTTGCTGCTTCCGCAGGTGGACAAAAGAATTGGGATCGGATCGTTTTATGCTGGATATGGAAACATTATTTTTGGCGTGATCGCCATCCTGATGGGCGGATTCCTTGCCATGTGGACGATCATCGCTCAAATCAAATTGGCGTCCGGAACACCCTTTCCGATGCTGCCAACCCAAAAATTATTGATAATTGGTCCCTTTAAATACTGCCGCAACCCCATGACGCTCGGCACGCTCACCGCTTATCTTGGTGTTGCGATCTGGGTCGGTTCTTACACTGCCCTATTGGCAATTATGATCATGGGATCCTTGCTGATCCTCTACCTGAAGTTGATCGAAGAGAAAGAATTGGAATTGAGATTTGGACAGGCATACCTGGAATATAAAAAGAAGACTCCCTTCATTCTTCCAAACTGGTTCATCAAGGGTGATCAGGATTCCCACCAAGAAGAATGACCAGCAACCCATGCCAGAGGCTGCCATGCACCGGGAAAGGGACGAGAACACGGCATGAGTGAGCATGGGATGCCCGGGCCAAGCTCTGAAGCGGTGGTTCTTCTGCACGGACTCGGACGCGGCGCCTGGAGCATGGATCTGCTGGCAAGGCGGCTGGTGCAGGCTGGCTACCGGGTTTTCAACCTCGGCTATGCACGCCGGGCGGATGCCATCGAAACGATCGTAGCCGGAGTACAGCACAACCTCAACACCTGCGGCGTGCAGTCCGGTGACCAGCTCCACTTTGTGACCCATTCCTTCGGGGGACTGGTCCTGCGTGCCTGGTTGTCCGAATACCACCTGCCCGGAATAGGTCGGGCTGTCATGCTGGCGCCTCCCAACGCGGGCAGCGAGATCGTGGATCACCTGGGGGGTTGGCGCCTGTTCCGCTTCCTCACGGTTCCACTCTCAGCCCAATGCGGGACCGGTCCGCATGACCTGCCCGCCAGGCTGCCGCCACCCGCTTGCGAGTTTGGCGTCATTGCCGGCAGCCACTGGATCAATCCGATCGGCCCCCTATGCCTGCCCTCTCCGCATGATGGCACCGTGTCCGTGCGGGGTACCTGCCTGGCGGGCATGAAAGACCACCTGGTCGTCCCGCGCGACCACACCTTCATCATGGATTCAAAGCTGGTGGCGTGCCAGGTGGTCCATTTTTTGCGTCACGGTATCTTTGCAAGATCTACCCGGGGGGATTCCTGAACAATGTCCAGCTTGTCCTCCCGGTCTCATTCCACGGGCGTTAACCCTTGAATATTTGGTAAACTATAAGGATGAACATCGAGTTCACAGGCGAAATAATCTATTGGCGCGGTCCGGCCCCTTTTCTCTTCATCCCCGTTCCGGAAGAGCAGAGTTTTGACATAAAGGCTATCTCTGCATTGGTCACCTATGGCTGGGGAGTGATCCCTGTCCATGCGCGCATCGGCAATACGGAGTGGAAGACCTCCCTGTTCCCCAAAAATGGACGCTATCTTGTGCCTGTTCGAAAGAGTGTTCAAAGATCGGAAGGTCTTGAAGTGGGCGACAGGGTGACGGTTCAGCTCGAGATCGGTTGAAAACCGGAAAATATGCCTGGAAAATGGTTTTTCAAAACGCTGCCCACGATTGGCAACCAGCCCCCCTGGCACAGCTTCATCTAAAATCACCGGGTTCAAGGAGATTATTCAATAAAATGCTCTCATCTTTTAAATGAAAGGATGATCCTATGGAAAAACAAATGTCCGACCTGGAATATTGGTTGATGGTAAATCTTGGTATGCCATTCAGGGATCTAATCATGCCACCAGAGAAGATGTTGGCCGAGACGGATATTGAACCAGGTTATCAAGTTCTCGATTTTGGCTGTGGTCCTGGAACATTCGC